>NZ_JAHRBL010000018.1 GCF_019693445.1 Deinococcus aquaedulcis
CGGCCGTTGACGAGCGATGTGCTTGGCTGATGACCCAAGAAGCTCTGGTTTCGCGCACGACGTACTTCCACTGGCTTCCCAATGCGTAATGTCCAATCTTTACTTCTTTTTCGTATCAGGCGGAAAAAGTCTCTATCGGCATGAAGAGTGCCCCCTCGTTTCTGGTCATCAGCTGACCAGCCGTCGCGCCAACGCCGCCTTTCCCCACACCCCGCCTCCCGCCACCCGCTCCCCTTACGCCCCCACCGCGATCACATTGCACGTGCACCGGGCCATGCTGGTGACCCGGCCGCGCTCGTCCTTGATCTCAATGGTCCAGACGAGCACCGTGCGGCCCTGGTAGGCCAGGATGCCTTCGCCGGTCACCCAGCCGTCCGTTACGCCGCGCACATGGGTGCCGTTGAGGTCTACCCCCACCGCCACCTGCCGCTGGGGGTCCAGGTTCAGCCACGAGCCCACGCTGGCGAGTTCCTCGGCCAGGGCAAGGTTGGCACCGCCGTGCAGGCGCCCGGCCGGCTGGCGGTTGCCCTCCACCGGCATCCGCGCCACCACCCGCTCGCGGCCCACCTGCGTGAACTCGATGCCCAGGCGCGCGCCCAGCGTGCCGGACAGGGCGTTCATGCGCCCGGCCAGTTCTTCCGGGCTCAGGGTATCGAGTTCGTGGGGGGTGGGCAGCTGAAGGTCGGGGTGCAGCGTCATGGCCGCATGCTAAGGACATCGCCCCGGAAGTGGAACCTGTCTGGCGCTTTTCCGAACAGGTGGAAACGTATGGGGCAATGTCCTCTTCTTACTTCGCTCGGTTGAAGGGGCGACCTTACCGCTAGCCCTGGCGGTGGGCCAGGGTGCGGCCCACGCCCAGGCCGTGGCGGTAGACCAGTTCGCCGCCCAGAAACCCCCCGGCGCCGGCCAGCAGCAGCCCCGCCCCGGACAGGGTCTTGCCCAGGCCGCGTTTGCCCTTCTTGCGTGCCAGCAGGGACGCCACGTTCAGGGTAAAGGCCACCTCGTTGACCAGACCGTGAATCAGGCCGGTGCGCCGGGCCTCGCCCCGGGTGTTCGACCAGTCGGCCCAGCCAGCGGCAATGGCGCCCACCGCGCCCACGGTTCCCAGCGTCAGGGCCAGATCGGCGGCGGCCTCGTTGCCCCCTGGCGTTTTGGCGGGCAGGTAGTCCAACGCCGCCGCGATCAGCCAGCCGCCCAGCGGCAGGTGAATCAGGATGGGGTGCAGTGGGTGGCCCAGCCCCTCGCCGTGCAGCGCGTCCAGCAGCGCGGGGGGCAGATGGTCTTCGGCCTGCCGCAACAGGGTCTGCAGGTGCTCGGCCGTGACTTCCAGGGTGTCGTGGTTGCTGAGCAGGTCCTCGGCGGCGTGGGCGGGCGGGGTGTGGCTCTTGAGCATGAGGGTCCCTCCTGCGCCCTACCGTGGCACCCGGCCCAGCCCGGCATATGGGAAGCGGGTTCAGGCGCGTTTAGAGGGGCAGAAGGGGGAACCCCTTGGGGGCGCTGAAGACGAGCGCCAGGGGTTCAGCTGGTGCCTGGGAGCGAGGCGGCCACACGCCAAGCGTCAAGCCTCGAAAAGCCCAACAGCACTTCCATCATCCTCTGCTCAATCGGGAATCAGGTCGCGGGGGTCTGGGGTCATGCAGGCTGTCCACGCGGCTTCAAATTCAGCCTTCTCCAGGCCCCGGCCGATCACCACCAGTTCAGACGTGCCGTCCCCGGCCGTCCAGGCGTCGGCGGTGAACAGATCGCGCACCGCCTGAAACAGAATGCGCTGCGGGTAGCCGTGCAGGTCTAAAAAGCCCTTGGCCCGCAGCACCTCGGCCGGGCGCGACAGCAGGAAGTCGGTCATGAAGCGCTGCCACGCGTACGGGTCCAGGGGCCGCTCGGCGCGCAGGATGAACGATTTCAGGCCCGGGGTGTGCGCGGCCTTTTCGTCCACCCCGTCCAGCACGCGGGGGTCAAAGTCGTCGCGGGCGATCAGGGCCGCCGCGTCCACCTGCCCCTGCTCCACCTTTTTCACGGCCGCCAGGGGGTTGACGCCGCGCAGCACCTCTTCGGCGTGGGCCAGCCGCCCCGGGTCGGCCAGATCGGTCTTGTTCAGCACCACCACGTTCGCATAGGCCAGTTGCCGCGCGGCCTCGGGGTGCTCGCGCAGGGTCTGAAGGACGTGACGGGCGTCCACCACCGCCACTAGGGTCGTGACCCGGAACGCCGCGCGCACCGAGCGTTCCAGCAGTGTGGTGAGCACTGGAGTGGGGTCCGCCACGCCCGAGAGCTCCACCACCACGGCGTCGGGCTTCTGATCTCGCATGGCGATGGTCACCAGCGCGCGCAGCAGGTCGTCGCGCCCGGTGCAACATAGGCAGCCGGCGGTCAGTTCGGTGACGTCGTCCTGCAGGCGCTCGATCAGGCTGCCGTCCACACCCGCTGCGCCAAATTCGTTCACGATCACGCCCAGGCGGTGTGGCAGGCTGCGGATCAGGTGGTTGACCAGCGTGGTCTTGCCCGCCCCTAGAAAGCCGCCGATCACCACGACGGGAATGCGCTGATCGGTCTGGGGCTGGGGCGTGCTCATGGGCCCCAGGATAGGGGAGAGGGCCAGGGTCTGTAGGGCAAGGGGAAGGATGGTCGGGCAGCGTCCTGTGCGCCATTCAGGCGCAAAGAAATGTGGGGATAAGCTGTGGGCCATCTCAAACCGCTCCAGCCGCGAGTGACTCATGCTCTGTTCTCGTTCCAGCGGAAGTTTATGCTGCTGGATATGAAGCGCGTGCTCCTGGCCTCCCTGCTGCTGCTGCCTGCCTGCAACGCCAGCGGTCCAGAACGCGACCCAGAAGGTACCCTTCAACCCAGCAAGAAGCGCACGGATGTCCAATGGGTCGAGCGTGGGGACTCCATTCCGTTTCGTCTCGTTGGTGGTGATACCAACGTGTTCTATCGCGCTGGTGAAAGTTGGGAACGTGTGGTGAAACGCCCCAGTCAGGATGCTGCGGCAGCATGCGATGCCACCATGACGCTGATGCCTTACGGGGACGGTGAGGGGTTCCCAATTGACACCCGGACAGAACAGGTTGGCTGGACCACCCTCAAGCGGGTGAAGCCAGGGGTGTATTTCTTCAGGACCAACACCAATCGCGCCTCCTGCACCTACACCGTGACGTTTTCCCCAGCACGCTAAGACTGCCCAACGAAGACACCCTTTGGGGCGTCTTTGCCTGGCTTCAGCCGACAAGAGGAGGTGTGCCGCAAGGCCGTAGCCTCACGACCAGCCAAAACGGAGGGGGCGGGCCGGTCACACCTGGTGAGCCAGGGGGCGGTGGAATTGGCGCTTCCCTCCACAGCACGTCCCGATCAACGGCTGTGACGTTGATCGGCGGCTCAGGGTTCGTCCGTGGCCCGTTTGATGACCTCGAACCAATTGCCGACCACCCACAGGGGCAGCGCCCCCGCCACAGAGGTCAGGGCAAAGCTGACTGTGAAGAACAGAAAGAGCGCATTGCGCAGTGTGGGCCACAAGGCGAGCCAGAAACTTGCCAACGTTGTGACCAGACGGGTCAGCAGCACGCCGAGAAATCCCCGCTGTCCCAGGTCAGCGCAAAGATCAAAACGGACAGACCGTTCCGTCTGGACGGCATTGCGTGACGGCGGTGTTCGGCCCCAAGGGTTTCTGAACGTCGGTCTCGCCATGTCAGGCCTGACAAGTTCACCCTCTTGTTTCTGGGTCTCCCGTTCTTGATGATGCCCGAGCATGCGTCAGGTGTCGTGGCCTCACAGCCAGAGCGGCACGGCGGCGACGGTCAACCAACCTGATCACTCACCGCACGCTTGTCGTACCGAGTGGCACGACGCCGAAGCTGTTTGGGGCGGCCAACTATCACCTTGGTCTACAGGCCCTTAGCCCAGCACGCGGTAGGCGCTCAGCATCCGCAGCACCGAGAGCACCAGCACCGCGATCCAGAGCGCGTGGTCGGTGCTGGGAATGACCTGGGTGCCGTGGTCGCCCGCGTAGCGTTTGCGCGCCCGCCACGCCAGGGCCAGAGCAATCAGGGGCAGGACCACAGCGAAGACATCGAAGTGATACCCCTGTACATGCTCAAGGCTGCCGGGACCATTGCTGGACCGCTCCTCCTGCCGCAGATAAAAGTGAACAAAGTACGGCGCGATGGCCAGCCCCAGGGCCCAGAACATGGCGCGGCGCAGCTCGGCTTCGGCCGGCGCTAATGGCATGAATTGTGTCATGGCTTTCAGTATAGTTGCCCCGGAATTCGCTGGGGGCCAGATTGGGGAGGATCAGAGCAGGCGAGCCTCTGGCCGCTGGCTTTCCAGAAAGTGCCCTTACAGCGGAAACCGAAGCCACACGGCCGTCAGCAATTTCACTGCACCCAGCGCCAGCACGCCCAGCCACAGCAACTGCTCGTCGCGCGGCAGGCGCGGGGTCCCCGCCGCCTTCAGATACTGCCCCCGGGCCCACAGCGCCAGCCCCAGGCCCACAGCGCACAGCACCAGATCCAGCAGGTCCACCCGGTAGCCCGAGGTAAAGGGCGCGCGGTCGGCCCAGTGGGTGTTTTCGATGAGCTGAAACACCGAGAAGTTCAGCAAAAAGCCGACGGCCACCGTCAACAGTGCGGCCACCAGCCGGCGCCGCAGCAGGGGCAGGGCAGAAGCAGGGCTGGACATGGGGGCAATGTAGGCGCAGGCCAACGGCGGCGCTGCCGCATCTGCCCGCCCCTTGCACCCGGTTCAGCCTCGCCCTGCCCCGTTCAGCTCCTGCCCTACACTGCTGAACGAATGCTGAACCTTGACACCCTGGCTGGGCGCGTGCTGCGCGGCGAACGGCTTTCTCACCGCGAAGGCCTGGACCTTCTGAACCTGCCCGACCACGACACCCTGCGCCTTGTGGACGCCGCGTGGCGCGTGCGCCGCGAAGCCTTTGGTGACCGCGTGAAGGTGAACGTCCTGCTGAACGCCAAAAGCGGCATCTGCGCCGAGGACTGCCATTACTGCTCGCAGGCCAAGGGCGCCGAGACCGACATTCCCCGCTACCGCGTGCTGCACCCGCGCGAGATGCTGGAAGAAGCCAGGAAAGCCCAGGCGGCGGGCGCGCAGCGCTACTGCATTGTGCTGGCCGGGCGCGGCGGCACCTGGAGCGAGGTGGAGCAGGTGGGCGAGGCCACGCGGCTGATCAAGGCCGAAACCGGCCTGGAAGTCTGCGCCTGCATGGGCCTGCTGCTGGGCGAGGAAGGCCAGAAGAAAGCCCAGGCCCTCCGCGAGGCCGGCGTGGACGCCTACAACCACAACCTCAATACCCATGAAGACCACTACGGCAACATCTGCTCCACGCACACCTACGCCGACCGGGTGGAAACCCTGACCCACGCGGCGCAGGCGGGCATGAGCACCTGCAGCGGCGTGATTATCGGCATGGGCGAGAGCCTGGAACAGATCGTGGATCTGGCCGCCACCCTGCGGGACCGGGGCGCGGACTCGATTCCGGTGAACTTCCTGATTCCTATTGACGGCACTGGCCTGGACGGTGCCCAGACCACCGCGCACTTCACGCCGTGGTTCTGCCTGCGGGTGCTGTCTCTGTTCCGGCTGCTGAACCCCCGCGCCGAACTGCGCGCCAGCGCCGGGCGCGAACTGCACCTGCGCAGCCTGCAACCGCTGGCGCTGCTGGTGGCCAACTCCATCTTCCTGGGCAACTACCTGACCGAAGAGGGGCAGGCCGCCGGCGCCGACTGGGCCATGATCGAGGACCTGGGCCTGCACGCCGACGCATCTGGCCCGCACCGCCTGAACGCCCAGCCCCAGCCCGTGCCCGCCCTGGGCGACTGAGGCGCGCGGTGCACCCCACCTTCTTTGTCACCGGCACCGATACCGGCGTGGGCAAGACGGTTCTGAGCGCCGCGCTGTGCCGCGCCTGGGGGGCCGCCTACTGGAAGCCCCTGCAAACCGGCGCGCAGGATGGCGACAACGACACCCGCGAGGTGGCCCGGCTGGCGGGCCTGCGCCCTCAGCAGGTCTTCGCCCCGGCCCGGGTGTACGCGGGCCCCTTTGCCCCCGAATGGGCCGCCACGCTGGAAGGCACGCGCGTCTCGGTGGCCGAGGTGCTGGCCGGCCGCCCCGCCCCCGCCGGGCCCCTGATCGTGGAAGGCGCGGGCGGCGTGCTGGTGCCGGTAAACGAGCAGGAGACGATGCTGGACCTGATGGCCGCGCTGGGCGCCCCGGTGATCGTGGCGGCGCGCAGCGCGCTGGGCACCATCAACCACACCCTCCTGACCGTGGGGGCGCTGCGGGCCCGGGGCCTGCGGGTGCACGGCGTGGTCCTGATCGGCCCCCCCGCGCCCCACAACCGGGGCGCCATCGAGCGCCACGGCGCCGTGCGCGTGCTGGCCGACCTGCCCCCGCTGGGCAGGGTGACGACGGAAACGGTCGCGCAGGCCGCCGCGCTCTTTGGGCCCCTGGAGCCGCTGCATGTCCACTGACCCCATCCTGGCGCTGGACGCCCGGCACGTCTGGCACCCCTTCACGCAGGCGCGCACGGCGCCGGACCCCACTGTGATCACGCGCGGTGAGGGCGCCAGCCTGTACACAGCGGACGGAACGCAGCTGCTGGACCTCGTGAGTTCGTGGTGGGTGAACCTGCACGGGCACGCCCACCCGCACATTGCTGGGGCGATTGCCGCGCAGGCGCACGCGCTGGAACACGTGATTTTCGCGGGCTTTACCCACGCGCCCGCCGCCACGCTGGCCGCCCGGCTGGCCGAACAGCTGCCCGGCGACCTGAACCGTGTCTTCTACTCCGACAACGGCTCGACCGCCGTGGAAGTGGCGCTGAAAATCGCCCTGCAGGCCGCCCACAACCGGGGCGAGGCCCGCACCCGCCTGCTGGCCTTTGAAGGCGGTTATCACGGTGACACCTTCGGCGCCATGAGTGCCGGGGCCAGCAGCGGCTTTTACGCGCCGTTTCAGGACAAGCTGTTTGACGTGACCTTCCTGCCATACCCCGCCACCTGGGATGGGGACCCGGCGGTGGAGGCCAAGGAGGCGGCGGCCCTGAACGCCCTGGACGCCGCGCTGGGCGAGGATGTGGCGGCCATCCTCCTGGAACCGCTGCTGCAGGGGGCCGCCGGCATGCGCCTGACCCGCCCCGCCTTTGTGGACGAGGTGATGCGCCGCGTGCGGGGGGCGGGGGCCCTGGTGATTTTCGACGAGGTGATGACCGGGTTTGGCCGTACTGGGCAGCTGTGGGCCGCCCGCCACCTGCAAAGTGCCCCGGACCTGATGTGCCTCAGCAAGGGCCTGACCGGCGGCTTTCTGCCAATGGGCGTGACCGCCACCACGGAAGCGCTGTACCGCGCCTTTGACGGGGATTCCTTTGCCCAGGCGTTCGCCCACGGCCATTCGTACACCGCCAATCCGCTGGCCTGCGCGGCGGCCCTGGCCTCGCTGGACCTCACCCTGAGCCCGGAAACGGCGGCGCACTGGGCGCGGATCGGCGCGGCGCACGCGGCCTTCCTGCCCGAACTGGCCGCGCACCCCTGCATTCAGCACGTGCGCCAGTGCGGCACCGTCCTGGCCGCCGAGATTCACGGCGCGGGCGAGTACGGCGGCAACGTCAGCCTGGACCTGCGCCGCTTTTTCGCCGCGCGCGGGCTGCTGCTGCGCCCGCTGGGCAACGTGGTGTACCTGCTGCCGCCGTATATCGTCACGAACGAGGAACTGCGCCAGGGCCACGAGGCCCTGCTGGCCGCCGCCACGGGGTTTGGCCGCCTGCATGGGGGCGCGCGCGGGGAAGGGGCCTCGTGAGCTGGGCGGTGCTGGAAGAGCGCCTGGCTACCCTGCAAGCCACCCACCGCGAGCGCACCCTGCACGACTGGACGCCCGACCCCCAGCCCGGGTACGTGCGGGTGAACGGGGCGCGCCTGCTGGACCTCGCCTCGAACGATTACCTGGGGCTGTCGCGCCGGGCCTGGACGCCCGAGACCGCCCAGGCGGCCCTGCGCGGCCACCTCCTGCCCGCAGAAACGGAAGTGGTGCTGGACGCCCTGACCCGTTACGGCGCCGGGGCCGCGCGGCTGATCAACGGCAACCACCCGGTGTATGCCCTGCTGGAACGCGAACTGGCCGACCTGAAATGCACCCAGGCCGCGCTGGTGTTCGGCAGTGGACTGGCCGCCAACCTGGGCGTGATTCCTGCGCTGGTGGGCCGGGGCGACGCCGTGTTCAGCGACGCCCTGAACCACGCGTCCATCATTGACGGTGTGCGCCTGAGCCGCGCCCAGACGCACATCTACCCCACGCGGGATCTGGGGGTCCTGGAAGAGGCGCTGCGGGCCAGCCCTGCCCCCCGCAAGCTGATCGTCACCGATGCCCTGTTCAGCATGGACGGCACCCTGGCCCCGCTGCCCGAACTGGTGGCCCTGAAACGCCGCTACGGCGCGTGGCTGATGGTGGACGAGGCCCATACCGGCGGCGTGTACGGTCCCCAGGGCGCCGGGCTGGCCCACGCGCAGGGGGTAGGCGCTGGAATTGACGTCCTGATGGGTACCCTGGGCAAGGCGTACGGCAGCGTGGGCGCCTATGTCGCCGGGGACGAGGTGCTGATTCGCTACCTGCTGAACACCGCGCGCACGTTCATCTTCACGACAGGTCTACCCCCTGCAAATATTGCCGTGAGCCTGCTGAACGTGCTGCAGGCCCGCAGCATGGACGCCGAGCGCCGCACCTTGCAGGGCCACGCCGCAAGGTTTCGCCGCGCCCTGACCGCCCAGGGGCTGGACACCGCTGGCAGCGAGTCCCAGGTGGTCCCGGTGGTCCTGGGCGCCGAGGACGTGACCCTGCGCCGCGCGGCGCAGCTGCGTGCCCAGGGCTTTGGCGCCGTGGCTATTCGCCCGCCCACCGTGGCGCCGGGGAGCACCCGCATCCGCTTCGCCCTCAGCGCGGCGCACGAGTGGGCGGATCTGGAACGGTGCGTGGACGCCCTGGTCCCGGCCCAGCCCGCGCGCTGATCAGTGGCCGGCACCCGGTCCGGGGCGCCGCTTTCCCGTACCCTGCGGGCCATGCCGGCCTCGCCCTCCGTTTTGCGCCGCCTGTACGGCCTGCTCACCCCCTACCGCCGCACGGTGGGCGCCGGGCTGCTGCTGCTGATTGGCAGCGTGGCCGCTGAACTGTACCCGCCGCTGGTCTGGATTCGCGTGGTGGACCAGGGCCTGCCCGCCCGGGACTGGACGTTTATCGGGGGGCACCTCGCGCTGCTGGTGGCGGTGTTTGCTGTGCAGCAAGTGCTCTCGGCGTGGCGGGGGCTGCTGCTGGAACAGGCGGGGCAGCAGTTCACGCTGGACATGCGGCTGGCGCTGTACCGCAAGCTGCAGGGGCAGTCGGCGGCGTATTTCGAGTCGCAGCGCACGGGCGACCTGATCGCCCGCGTGACGGGGGACGTGGACGCCCTGCAGGATGTGTTGGTGCGCGGCACCGACGCGGTGCTCGCCAACGCCCTGCGCCTGATTGGGGTGGTGGCGATCTTTGTGGCCCTGCAGCCGCTGCTGGGGGTGCTGACCACGCTGCCCATGCTGGCGGTGGGGCTCATGCTCTGGCGCTATGGCCGCACCGTGCAGCCCGCCTACCGCGCCGCCCGCGCCCGCTTGGGCGACCTGAGTGCTCTGGTGGCCGACCGCCTGAGCGGCATCCGGGTGGTGCAGGGTTTTGCGCGCGAAGGGGCCGAAGCTGCCCGGGTGGAAGCCCTGGGCCGCGTCCTGTACGCCGAGCAGCTGCGGGCCGTGCGGCTGCGTAACCGCGCCTTTCCCCGCGCCCGGTTCGTGGGCAACCTGGGCAACGTGATCATGCTGGGCGGCGGCGCGTGGCTGATTCTGGCCGGGCAGTTCACCCTGGGTGGGCTGCTGGCCTACCGGGGCTACGGGCGCTACTTCTACGGGCCCATTGATGATCTGGTGAACATCGGTGACCTGTTGCAGCGCGCGGCGGCCAGTGGGGGGCGGGTCTTTGAGGTGCTAGACGCCCCGGTGACCGTGCAGGAACGCCACGGTGCCCGGCCGCTGCCGGAACCCGCGCGGGGGGAGGTGCGCTTTGAAGGCGTGACCTTCGGCTACGACCCGGCCCGCCCGGTCCTGCGAAACGTCACCCTCACCATTCCGGCCGGGCAGCGCGTGGCCCTTCTGGGCGAATCCGGCGCGGGCAAGAGCACCCTGCTGGGGCTTCTTACCCGCACCTATGACCCGCAGGAAGGCCGCGTGACTCTGGACGGTATGGACCTGCGTGACCTCACCCTGAACAGTCTGCGCACCTACGCGGCTGTGATGGCCCAGGACACCTTCCTCTTTCACGACACGGTGGCGGCCAACGTGCGCTACGCCCGCCCCGATGCCACCGAGGCTGAGGTGCACGCGGCGCTGCAGGCCGCCCACGCGCTGAACTTTGTCGAGGCCCTGCCCGAAGGCCTGAACACCGTGGTGGGCGAACGTGGGATCAAGCTCTCGGGTGGGCAGCGCCAGCGCCTGTCCATTGCCCGCACCCTGCTGGCCCGGCCCACCGTGCTGCTGCTGGACGAACCCACCAGCGCCGTGGACGCCCAAAGCGAGGCGCAGGTGGTGGCGGCCCTGGGGGCGCTGATGCAGGGCCGCACCGCCCTGATCGTGACCCACCGCCTGAGCCTTGCCCGCACCGCCGACCGGGTGGTGGTGGTGCGCGGCGGGACCATCGTGGAGGACGGGGCCCCAGACGTGCTGCGCCGCCAGGGGGGCGCCTACGCGGCCCTGGAACGGGCGATGGGCGAAGCCGTGGGCCAGGAAATGCCGGCGCCAGCAGACGATTGAAGGCACGCTGCAAAAAAAGCGCCGGGGGTGGTCGCCCCGGCGCCATTGAGCCGCTTGGTTTACAGCACGCTCTTGACGACCTTGGTCACATTCTGCACGCTGAAGCCGAACTTCTCGAACAGCACGCTGGCGGGGGCGCTAGCGCCGAAGGTGTCCATGCCGATCACCGCGCCGTCCAGGCCCACCCACTCGTACCAGGGGGCCTTGCTGGCGGCCTCAATCGCCACGCGCTTGACCCCGGGGGTCAGCACCGAGTCGCGGTAGGAGCGCTCCTGGGCGCGGAAGACTTCCATGCAGGGCATAGAGACCACGCGCGCGGCAATCCCTTCGCCACTCAGGGCCTCGGCGGCGTCCAGCGCAAGGCTGACCTCACTGCCCGAAGCGATCAGGATGACCTGGGCCGCGCCCTCGGCGTCGCGGACCACGTAGGCGCCCTTCTTCACGCCCGCGTGGTTGCGCGGCAGAATCGGCAGGTCCTGGCGGGACAGGGCGATGGCGGTGGGGCCCTTGTCGTATTCCAGGGCCATCTGCCACGCGGCGGCCGTTTCGTTGGCATCGGCGGGGCGGATCACGTGGGCGCCGGGCACCGCGCGCAGCATGGCGAGCTGGTCAATGGGCTGGTGGGTGGGGCCGTCCTCACCCAGACCAATGGAGTCGTGGGTGAGCACGTAGGTCACCGGCTGCATCTGAATGGCGCTCAGGCGCAGGGCGGGCTTCAGGTAGTCGGCAAACACCAGGAAGGTGCCCACCAGCGGGCGCAGGCCGCCGTACAGGCTCAGGCCGTTGGCCGCAGCCGCCATGCCGAACTCGCGCACGCCGAAGAGCACGTTGCGCCCGCCCATGGCGCCCGCCTGCATCTCGCCGCCGTCCTTGATGGTGGTCTTGGTGCTGCCCGAGAGGTCCGCGCTGCCGCCCATCAGGCCCGGCACCACCTTAGCCAGTGCGTTGATCACCTCGCCGCTGGCGTTGCGGGTGGCCACCGCCTTGCCGCCTACCTCGTAGCTGGGCAGGGCGTCGGCCAGTTGCGCGGGCAGATCGCGGGCCAGCAGGGCGTCCACTTCGGCCGCCAGTTCGGGGTGGGCGGCGCGGTAGCCGTCCATCAGGGCGTTCCACTCGGCTTCCAGCGCCGCGCCGCGTTCGCGGGCGTTCATGTGGGCGGCCACTTCTTCGGGCACGGTGAAGGGCGGGTAGTCCCAGCCCAGGGCCTGCTTGGTGGCGGCCACGCCCTCGGCGCCCAGGGGCTCGCCGTGGGCCTTGCTGGTGCCCGCGCGGGGACTACCAAAGCCAATCACCGTGCGCACCTGAATCAGGGTGGGGCGGTCTGCGTTCTGGGCTTCGGCAATGGCCGCGCGAACCTGCCCCAGGTCGTTGCCATCGGCCACCTTCAGCACGTTCCAGCCGTAGGCGCGGTAACGGGCGGCCACATCGTCACTCTCGGCCTTGCTGGTGGGGGTGTCCAGCTGAATCTGGTTGTCATCGTGCAGCCAGATCAGCTTGTTCAGGCGCAGGTGCCCGGCCAGCGCGGCGGCCTCGTGGTTCACGCCTTCTTGCAGGTCGCCGTCCCCCAGAATCGCGTAGGTGTGGTTATCGAAGATGGCAAAGTCGGGGCGGTTGTAGCGCGCGGCAAGGTGCGCTTCGGCCATCGCCATGCCCACGGTCATCGCGGCGCCCTGGCCCAGCGGCCCGGTGGTGGCGTCCAGGCCCGGGGTGTGGAAGAACTCGGGGTGGCCCGGCGTCTTGCTGCCCCACTGGCGGAAGTTTTTCAGGTCTTCGAGCGGCATGTCGTAGCCGGTGAGGTGCAGCAGGCTGTAAATGAGCATGCTGGCGTGCCCGGCCGACAGCACAAAGCGGTCGCGCCCGGCCCATTCCGGGTGCTGGGGGTTGAAGCGCAGGAAGTCCTGCCACAGCACGTAGGCCATAGGGGCGGCCCCCAGCGGCGCGCCGGGGTGGCCACTGTTGGCGGCCTGCACGGCGTCAATGCTCAGGGTGCGGATGGTGTTCACGCTCAGCTGCGACACATCAGTGGACATGCTGTTCATCCTACCCTGCTCTGGATATGTGTCTTTCGTACACTTAGAGACAGGACCTTTACACACGCAGGAACAGGCCAAAAAAAGCGCCCCACCAGACGCGGGGGGCGGAAAAAGGGCCGAGCTTGAACAGCATCCGTCCTGGACCACAAGCACACCACGGCGCTTCCATTCCGGTACAAACAGAATACGGCATGGGCAGAATTTTGTCAAGGCAATCTGTGAATGTGAGGTGAGTATGAATCGGGTTGTATGGCGGCGGGCGCTGTTGAGCTCGGGGTGATGGGGGAGAGGGCTGGCTGCATATACGCTGCCCCGGGGTGGGGAAGGCTGGGGTGGTGGCGCTGCTTCCCCGGGCATGCCGTGCCCCCTGCCCCGGCACTCCGCCATCTGGCTTAGGGAGCCGATTCGCTTCCGGCCAGGGTGGCCGGGCACCATAGCCCCATGACCCACGCCCTGCACCCCACCGCACACCTCCCCACCCTGCGCCCCTTTCGCCAGGGCGACGCCCCGGCTGTGGCCCGCCTTGTGACTGAGAGCGTGCGCGGCCACTGGACCTACACCCCAGAGCTGTTCCGGGAAGTCTCGCCGCCCACCCGGCTGGTGGCCGAACAGGACGGCGCAGTGATCGGCACTGCCCGGCTCGCCCCCTTTGGCCCGGGGGTCCCTGACGCCCTGCGCCTGGATCTGGCCGGGGAAGCGGGCACCTTTACTGCGCTGACCCTGGCCCTGCTGGCCGAGGCGCAGGGCGGCTTTGCCCGCGTGCTGGGCGTGACCCGCGAGGATTTTGGCGAGCAGATGGCCTTTTTTCAGGCGGCGGGCTTTCGCAATGCGTGGCAGTCGTGGGGGGCGCACCTGGACCTGACAACTTTTGATCCTGCCCCGTTTGAACCCCTGCAGGAGCGCCTCTTCCTGGCCGGCTACGAGCCCGAGCGCCTGTCCCCCACGGCCCCGGAAAGCGACTGGGCCGCCGTGTTCGCCCTGCACGAGTTGGGCCTGCGCGACCGGCCCCGCAACCCCACCACCACGCCTGATCCCCTCAGCCCTGAGCGCCTGCGAGAGACCATCGTGCGGGAAGAAGCCGCCTTTGTGACCCGGCTTGGGGGCGAGATCGTGGCCCTCACCCGCCTGAGCCTGCGCGGCCCCGAAGTGGATTCCGAGGACACCGTCACCCACCCGGCGCACCGGGGGCGCGGCGTGGCCACCGCCCTGAAGGCCCATGCCCTGGGCTGGGCCAAAGCCGAAGGCTACACCCACGCCGGCACGGGCGGCACGGTGCTGAACCTGCCCATGCTGCGCGTGAACACCCGCCTGGGCTACCGGGTGGAGCGCATGTGGATCACCTGGGAAAAGGCGTTGGCCTGAGTGTATAGAGGGCCCGCCCAGACGTGGCTGTTGAGGCGTCTGGGCGGGCGTTTCTCGGGGTGGCTGGCTGGGCTTGACCCGGGCTGCATACCACGCTATCTTGTTTTTATCACCGCCGAAGAAGGCGGCTTTTTTGTTTTGGTGCCCTGCGTGGGGCTGGTGTGGTGGAGAGTCCCTTTGTCCGGCTGTTGTTCAAGAGGGGCAATAGGGCGGGTAGAGCAGCCGGCCGCAGATGAAGGCGAAGACGTTGGGCGTCGTTCAGCCAGGACCAGGACTTCAAAAGGCGAGCGTCCGTGAAGCATGCCTTCCCGCTTCAGTCGCAGTGAGGCTGGCGCCCGGTCACCCAACCGCTCCTCCTGCATAGCCTCCTCTCAATCACCGCGCAAACCAATGTCCAGCACGATGAAAACAGGCATCGCTGGCTGGGCTTGACCCCAGCTGCATACCACGGTATCTTGGTTCTATCACCGCCAAAGAAGGCGGCTTTTTTATTTTGATTGCTGTGGAGTGCCCGACCTGTCTCGGTGAACCCTGGAGTTCGGCTGAGAGGTTCACCGGCCTCAGCTATGCATCAGATTTGCCTTGCTTCTCCATAGAAAAGACGGCCAGGACGCCCAAAATCGGCCCCAACGGCTGGACTTGACCCGGGCTGCATACCGCGCTATCTTGTTCTTATCACCGCCGAAGAAGGCGGCTTTTTTATTTTGTCTTCTTGAGGGGGGCGTACTGGGCCACGCCGCCGGCCTGCTCGAAGGCTGCCGCAAGGTCGGTGACCGGGGTTTCGGGCTTGCTCTGGGAATCTCCGGGAAGGGTTTTGGCAAAGACCTCTAGGGCGTCCGCGTAGCTGTCGCCGTCGACGTCGGTGTTCGCGGCCAGCAGCTGGGACAGGGCCTGGGGGAAATTCAGGTGCTGCCCGGCGGCAGCGGCCTCGGCAAAGGTGCGCTGCAGGGCCTGCCCGAACGGGTTCCAGCCTGGCCCGCCCGCCGGGTCCACGTGGCAGTAGGTGCAGGGCATGACCCGGCGGTCCAGCTGCCACAGGGCGTTGCCTTCCGTCAGGTGCAGCTGCGGTGCAGCCTGGGTGCGGTACTTGGGCAGGGCCAGGGCGGGGGCAGCCACCACCAGCGCCCCCAGCAGCCCCGCCACCAGGCGCAGCGGGGTCATGACGCGATCCAGCCGGGGCCGGTAAACGAGCCGCCCAGAATCTCGCGGGCGTTCAGGCCCAGCCACTTGGTCAGGGCCTCGGCGTACACGCCCCGGAAGTCCTGCTTGTAAATAATGTCGCCGTCCGAGAGCTTTTCCAGGTCCGGGCTGCTGCCGTGAATGCCACCTTTGACGCCCTGGCCCAGCGCAAACATCACGCTGCCCTTGCCGTGGTCGGTGCCCGCGCTGCCGTTTTCGGCCACGCGGCGGCCAAACTCTGAAAAGCCCATCACGATCACGTCGCCGGCCACGCCCTGCCGCTCCAGGTCAGTCTGGAAGGCGGCCAGCCCCTCGGCCAGGGTCGCCAGCAGTTCGTCCTGCTCGGCGCGCTGCCCGGCGTGGGTGTCAAAGCCCCCCAGCGACACGTACAGCACCCGCTGGCCCACCCCGGCGGCGATCAGGCGCGCGGCCTCGCGCAGTTGCCCGGCGAACTTGGTCTGGGGATAGGTGGCGCCCGCCTTGTACTTCTTGGCGTTTTCCTGCACCCGGGCGGTGTTTTTCAGCATCTGCCGGGTGGCGCGCGTGAGGTACGCGGCCTCGCCCGTGCGGGGGGAATTCAGCATGGACTGAAACGGCGTTTGCATGCCGTCGGGCAGTTTCAGCTGAAAGTTGTCAATGGACTCGATGCTGGGCAGGCTGAAATCGCTGGCGCGCAGGGCCTGGGGCGTGGAGCCGCCCACGTTGCTGGCGCAGAAGGGATCGCCAATCTGCTCGGCGAGGCGGCCAATCCAGCCCTCGGCTTGGGCCTGGGTGGGATCGGCGGTGTGCCAGATCGCCATAGAGGCAAAGTGGCTGCGGTTGGGGTTGGGGTACCCCACGTTTTCCATCCAGGCCAGCTTGCCGCTGTCCCAGAGGCCCATGAGCGGGCGCAGGCTGGGGTGCATCCCCAGGTCTCCGGTGACCGTCAGCACGTCCTTTTTGGGAATGGCGATGTTGGGGCGCGCGGCGTAGTAGGCGCCGTTGGTGTGGGGAATCAGGGTGTTCAGGCCGTCGTTGCCGCCGGTCAGCTGAATGACCACCAGGGTCTTTTTGCCGCCGGCCTGCGCAGCGGCCCGCGCCAGAAAGCCCGGCATGCCGCTGGTGGCCGCCACCGCCAGCGCCGAAAGTTTCAGAAAGTCGCGTCGGTTGGTCATGGGGGAACCTCGGGTTGTGGGGAGTGGGTTGTCGGGTGTGGGAAAAGACTGTGGGGGACAGGGCGGTGGGGTTTCGGTGCCCCTGGGGCTCATCGCCCATGGCCCAAACCCCTTCACGCCAGCTGAAACTCGGGGCTGATCATGCTCATGTAGGTGCGCTGGCGGCCCTTGAGGCTGGACAGCAGCACGGCCGCCGCCGGGCGCTCCTGGCCGGTCATGGCGAGCAGGCTGGGGGGCTCGGTGAGGGCCGGGGCCTTGGAGGTCAGCGTGAGGGCGGCCGCCACCTGCAGGCGCAGCAGCAGGGTGGAATCATTGATCCATTCGCGCCCGCCGTCCCAGCCCTTGACGGTATCGGGTTCCAGCAGCAGCTGGCCCATGCGCCCGGCCGTGCTGGTGAGATTGAGTAGCGTCTTGGCGTCGAAGGTCGGCTGGCCCAGGGTGCGCAGCGCGCCCACGATGAACTCCACGGGCGAGCGAATAATGCGCGCGCGGCTGGCGTAAAACGCCTCGCTGCTCAGCAGCTCTTCCAGCACCGCGCCCACGTCGCCCTTGGTGCGGCGCCACGTTTCGGCGCTGCCGGCCACGGCGGCTTCGTCGGGGGTGTCGGCCACGAAGGCGCGGTGCAGCTTGCGGGCCACAAAGGTGGCGGTCTGCGGGTGGGCCGTGGCCAGCCGGATGATGTCCTCTCCCCGCAGGGTGCCGCTCTGGCCCAGGTAGGTTTTGCGCCCGCTGTCAAACTGCCCGGCCTGAAACACGAATTTGGGCTCGTCGAGATACTGCCTGTTGCCGCGCCCGCCCACGAAGGTCCAGCCGGTCAGGGCGCGGGCGCCCTCGCGCACGTCGGTTTCCGTGTATGGGCCGATGCCGGTGGTGAACAGCTCCAGCAGTTCGCGGCTGAAGTTCTCGTTGGGCTTGCCCTTGCGGTTCTGGTCGTTGTCGAGATAGCGCAGCATGGCCGGGCTCTGGGCAATGTCCAGCGTGAAGCGCTCGAAACTGGAGGTGGCCGCGTGGCGGCGCAGCAGCGCCAGATACCCCAGCAGGGCCGGGGTGTTGCGCACCTTGTCGGTGCCGACCACAAAGTGGTTGCTCCAGGTCAGCGCCAGTTTCTCGCGCAGTGGATGGGGGCCGTAGACCATTTCAAACAGCCACGCGCCGCGCGTGAGCTGAATGGCCGCGCCCGGCGAGGCCCCCTGCATCGGGTCAAAGGGGTTGTTCGGGGCCAGCGCCTGATCAAAGGCCAGGGCGGCTTTGGCCACGCTGCGGGCGTCCTTGCCGGCCAGGGCGCGAATCTGGGCGTCGGTGGCGCCAAAGGCGGTGCGGCGCAGAAAGTGCGCGGCGTCCTCGGCGGTGAGTTTTCGGGGCAGGGGGGTCAGGGACATGGCGGCTCCTTGGCGGGGCAGGATGGGGCAGGGTAGGGGCAACTACAACTTAGAGTCGGCGCGGGCCGCAAAAGTTCCGGGGGGCGGGTCTGGGCTGGGGGAGGGGCGGCGAGGAGTGACCTGAAAAGGACTGAGCGGCGTCTGGTCGGCGCGGGTGATGCCCGACAGCGCCGCGCCCAGGGGCCCGGGCGGCAGGTTGCCCACCAGCCACACAAAGCCGCCCGCCACCCGGCGCGAGGCCACCCCGGGCGCCGCCGCCACGTCCCGGCGCGCCAGCACCAGCGTCAGGGTGTTCAGGCCGTCGGTGAGGGCAATGTCCATGCCCGCTGCCCGGCGGCCCACGCCCGAGGGCACGAAACCTGGGGGCAGCCGCAGTCCCGGCAGGGCCTGGGCCAGCGCGGCGCGCAGGCCGGTCGGCACGGCGGGCGGGGCCACGTTCTGGCGCACCGGGGCGGCCCCCACCTTCACAAAGGCCGCGCGCCGGGCCAGCGCGCCCCCGGCCGAGCGTTCCTCGTAGGCCAGCGGCACGTTCCAGGCGGTGTCCACCCACAGCGACCAGCGCGCCGCCTGCCCCACCTTGGGGGTGAGGTCGTAGCGGATGACCGCCCGGCCTGCCACCGTGTCGGGGCCCACGCGGGTGGCCGTGAAGTTCTGCGCGATGAGATTGGGGCGCGCGGGCACCGTGGGCAGCGTGGCGGCGCGGCGGGTGGGTTCGGGGCGCGGCGGAAACAGCACCGTGACCTCGGCCTGCCCGCGCGCGGCCAGGGTGCGGGCCTGTTTCAGGGCGCCCAGCACCTCAGCCATTTCGGCCTCTGGGCCTGCCGCCTGCGCCGCGCCCAGCAGGGCCAGCCCTAGGGCCAGCAGCCTCACCAGCCCTCTCCCCAGGCGCTCTGGTAGACGTCGTAGGCGGCGCTGGCGGGCAGGGCGGTGGCGGCGGGGCGCAGCATCAGGGCGCCCGCCACCACGGCGGCCCCCAGCGCCGCCGAGAGCCAGCCGGCGCGGGTGTGCCGGGCCCGGGCCTGGGTCTGCGCCGCGCGGTGGGCCTCCAGAAAACGCGCGGCGGCAGTGTGGTCGGCCGGGGTCAGGGTGCGGGCCTGGGCGAACAGCGTGTCCAGTTCAGGGTGGGGGTCGGTCATGGGGTCACTCCAGCGGCCGTCAGCCAGTGGCGCAGGGCGGCGCGGGCCCGGGCAATGCGGCTTTTGACCGTGCCCAGTTCGGCGCCCGTGATCTGGGCAATCTCAGCGTAATCCAGCCCCGAGAGCTCTCGCAGGGCAATGGCCTCGCGCTGCTCGCGCGGCAGCGTGGCCAGGGCGAGTGAGAGGCGCTCGCGCACCTGCGCCTGCTCGCCCGCGCGGGCCGGGTCGTGGGGGGCGGCGGGTTCGGGGCCCTCGGCCAGCGGCAGGCTCTGGCGGGCCGCGAGCGCCTTGTGGCAGGCGTTCAGGGTCACGCGGTGCAGCCATGTGCTGAAGGCGGCGTCATGGCGAAAGCTCTTCAGGTGGCGGTGCATGGCGATAAAGACCTCCTGCACCACGTCGTCGGCGGCGCCCGGGCCCACCGTCACGGCGGCCAGGCGGTGCACGCCGGGCGCGTGGCGCGTCACCAGCGCCTCAAAGGCCCGCTCGTCGCGCAGGGCCAGGCGCGCCAGTTCGGCGTCTGGAAGGAGGGCGTAGGGGTCATTCAAGGGCACCTCGAATGTTAGAGGAGCGTGGGCCCCAAAAAGTTCCCCGGGCGTCCACCCGGCCGCGCGGCCCCCCCCGCTACACTGGGCGCCATGACCGGCCGTTCCCTCTCCCGCTCTGCGGAAGATTACCTGAAGCATCTGTACGTGCTGGGGCAGGCCGGCAAGGTGAACACCCAGGCCCTGGCCACCGCGCTGGAGGTGGCCCCCGCCAGCGTGACGGGCATGCTGCGCAAGCTGGCCGAACAGGGACTGGTGTCGCACGCGCCGTACCAGGGCGCGCGCCTGACCGCCGAGGGCGAGCGGGTGGCGCTGGAGGTGCTGCGCCACCACCGCCTGCTGGAACTGTTCCTGCACCGCGCGCTGGGCGTGCCGCTGGACGAGGTGCACGAGGAAGCCGAGCGCCTGGAACACGCCCTGTCCGAGCGCCTGGAAGCTCGCATTGCCGCGTGGCTGGGCGACCCCACCCACGACCCGCACGGCGACCCTATTCCCACGCTGGACGGCGAACTGCCCGCGCAGCCCCAGCGGCGGCTGTCGCAACTGGCCCCTGGCGACCACGCGGCGGTGGCCCGCATTCCCGACGACGACGCCGCGCAGCTGCGCGCCCTGATGGCCGCTGGCCTGACCCCGGGCGCCCCGGTGCAGGTGCAGGGTGTGGATACGGCGCTGGGCACCCTGACCGTCTGGGCCCAGGACCACACCCTGACCCTGGCCCTGGCGGTGGCCGCCCAGATTCATGTGACGTGGCCCGGAGCTGACGGGTGAGGGCTGATCGATGAGGGCCGAACCGTGAAGGCGAATCAGTGAGGCCCCGGGACCGGCTGGCCCGCCAGGGCCGCGCCCTGCACCTGGCCCTGGCCTTTCTCACCACCTTGCCGCTGCCCCACGTCACCCGGGTGGAGGAGGGCGACTTTGCGCGGGCCAGCGCCTACTACCCGCTGGCCGGCTACGCGGTGGGCGGCGCCGTGGCCGCGCTGCTGTGGTGGGGGCCGCCGCTGCCCGCCGGGGTGGTGGGCGCGCTGGGCGTGGGCCTGTGGCTGTGGCTGACCGGCATGCTGCACTTCGACGGGCTGGTGGACAGCGCCGACGCCCTGTTTGCCGTCAAGACCCCCGCCCAGCGCCTGGAGATTCTGCGCGACGTGCATGTGGGCGCCTTTGGGCTGGCGACGGGCGCGTTGAGCCTGCTGCTGCTCTGGAGCCTGCTGTCGGCCCCCCTGCCGCCGTACGCCCCCCTGGTGGCGGCGGTGAGCGCGCGGGCGCTGCTGCTGCTGCCCATGAACGGTTACCCGGCCGCCCGCGCCGAGAGTCTGGGGGCGCGCTCGCGCGAGGGGCGGGTCTGGGGCGCGCTGCTGCTGGCGGCCCCCACCCTGCTGCTGCCCGGGGCCTGGGTGGCGTGGCTGGCCGCCCTGCTGGGCGTGCTGGGCGCGGCGGCCTTTGCGGCGCGGCGCCTGGGCGGCGGCCTCAGCGGCGATGTGTACGGCCTGATTGTGGTCACGGCCGAACTGCTGGCCCTGGGCGCCTACGCCTGGGGCCGCTAGGGCAGGGGAGGGAGGGCCATGCTGACCCTGCATCTGGTGCGGCACGCGCCCACCGCGCCCAATGCCCAGCGGCGCTACCCGTTCTCCCACGAGGACGCGCCGCTGAGCCCCGGTGGCGAGGCCCTGGCCCAGACCCTCTACTGGCTGCTGGACCTGCCGCCCGGCACCCTGGCCTTCACCTCGCTGGCCCGGCGCGCGCAGCAGACGGCGGCCCTGGCCGGGTTTCCGGAAGCGGTGCCCACCCCGGCCCTGCACGAAGCCCAGTTCGGTGTGATGGCCGGGCACACCTGGGCCGAGCTGGAAGCCCTCTACGGCGAGGCGCCCCGCACCTGGATTGACGCGCTGGGTCAGCCGGGCTCGCCCCTGGGCCCCCCGGGCGGCGAGACGGGGGCGGCCTTTCACGCCCGGCTGTCGGCGTGGCTGGAGAGCCTGCCCCCGGCGGGCGAGGCGGTGGCCTTTACCCACGCCGGGCCACTGCTGGCCCTCTTGCGCCTGACCGTGGGCCTGCGTGCGGCGACTGTCCCCCCCGGCACGGTGGCGACCCTGGCGCGCGCTGGGGATGATTGGTGGCTGGTGCGCCTGTTGCCTCCGGCCCAGACCCCAGCGCCTGCCCCCTGTGCCACAGTGGGCCGCGATGAACCCTGACCACTTGACCGACCTTCACGCCCTGATTGGGGCGGTGCAGCCCGCCGACATCGCCGCCATGACCCGCGCCCAGGCCCGGCAGGCGCAGCTCACCAAGCCGCCCGGGGCGCTGGGGGCACTGGAGCCCCTCTCCATCCGGCTGGCGGGGGTGTTCGGCACCGAGCGGCCCCACCCGCGCGGCGTGGCGGTGCTGGTGGCGGCCGGGGACCACGGCGTGGCGGCGCAGGGTGTGAGCGCCTTTCCGCCCGAAGTCACCCCGGCGATGGTGGCCAACTTTCTGGCCGACACGCCCTACGGCCCCGGCGGCGCGGCCGTCAATGCCCTGGCCCGCAGCGTGGGGGCCCGGGTGTACGTGATGGACGCCGGGGTGAACGCCGAATTGCCCGCCCACCCCGCCCTGCACCGCGCCGCTGTGCGCCGGGGCACCCGTGACCTCAGCCGCGAAGCCGCCATGACCCCGCAGGAAACCGCTGCCCTGATCCTGGCCGGGGCCGCGCTGGCCCGCCGGGCCATAGAAGACGGCGCCGACCTGCTGATTCCCGGCGAGATGGGCATTGGCAACACCACCCCGGCGGCGGCCATCAGCGCACGGCTGCTGGGCCTGGACCCGGCCGCCGTGACCGGGCGCGGCACCGGCGTGGACGACGAGCGGCTGGCCCACAAGGTGGCCGTGATTCGCACCGCCCTGGCCCGCACCCCCGCCACCGACCCCCTGACGGTGCTGGCCGAATTTGGCGGGTACGAGATTGCCGCAATGCTGGGCATGATGCTGCAGGCAGCGGCCCTGCGGCGCGTGGTGGTGCTGGACGGCTTCGTGGAGGGCAGCGCAGCCCTGGTGGGCGTGGCCCTGGCGCCTGCCCTGCGCGACTACCTGTTTCCGGCCGGCCAGTGCGCCGAGGTGGGGCATGCCGCCCAACTGGCGCACCTGGGCCTGACCCCGCTCTTTGGGCTGGACTTGCGCCTGGGCGAGGGCACAGGTGGGGTGCTGGCCGCGCCGTTGCTGCTGGGCGCCGCCGCCACCCTGCGCGAAATGCGCACCTTTGAAGAGGCAGCGGTGCCGGGCAGCGCGTGAGTCGGGTGTTGGTGGGGTTGGGCGCCCCTGGCAACTGATCCCAGCTGCCAGCGCCGCGTCTGTCCATCCACGCCGCTGCCTCTGTCAGACGTGAAGGAGAGGTGGCTTTAGAGCGATTGACAAAAGAACCCCCTCACCCCTCGCTGCGCGAGGCCCTTCCCCACGAGGGGAGAGGGTCAAGAACCAACATCATCCTTATGTCCACTGCCCTAGGTTCGGCTCTGCTTGGTTGGCGTTGCCCATCCTTCACCATGAGGACTTCATAAAGAGGGGGTGCGTCCTTTTTTTGCCTCTCTCATGGAGAAAGGTGCGCACTTCGCCTAGACACGGCACTGACCGCGCGCTTAAATAAAGCATGAGAAACCTCAAGGTTTTAGGGTGGTTGATCTTCACCCTCTTGTGGGCCTGGGGCGGAGCCCAGACCCTGCCCAGGGAGGTGCGCGAGCGCATCATTCAGGCCACAGTGATGCTGATTCCTGCCGACAGTAGCGGCCGGCTGCAGTCCTCACTGGGGTCAGGGTCCATCATCAGTCCGCAGGGCTACATCCTCACGAATTACCACGTCATCGGAGATGCCAATGACCGGGTGATCGCGCCCCTGGTGCAGGTGCGCACCGTGCGCTTTGCCGACCGCGAGCCGGAATTCAGCTACTGGGGCAAGGTGGTGGCTGCCGATCCCAACCTGGACCTCGCCGTCGTTCAGATCGTCATGGACAAGAACAGGAAGGCGGTGTCTGGCCTGAAGCTGCCCTTCGTGGAACTGGGCGACTCGAACGCCATGAACATCGGTGACGACATCTTTGTGTTCGGGTTCCAGGGCACGGGCGGCATGACCCTCACGTTTTCGCGCGGGTCGGTGGGCGGTTTTACCGGCGAGGATCTGGAAAGCAGCGGGCGCCAGTGGCTCAAGCACGACGCCCAGACCGGCCCCGGGAACTCGGGCGGGGGGGCCTTTAATGAGCGCGGCGCGCTGATCGGCGTGCACACCGCCGGGATTGCGGGCAACAACAACTCGCGCACCTCGTTCATGCGCCCGCTGGCGCTGGCCTGGGGCCTGGTCACCCCCAACGTGCTGGGCTTCGTGGTGCAGCGCGGCAGCCAGGGCCCACAGGCCAACACCAACAATACGGTTCAGGAGCAGGGCGGCGCGTGGCCCCCGGCCCTGACCTCCGGGCAGAACAGCGTGGCCGGCACCGTGCGCGTGACCGGCAGCGCGGGCGCCGGCACCTGGACCCTGGACCTGACTGAGCCTCTGAAAGACGGCGGCCTGAAGGGCACCGCCAAGAACGGGTCGCAGACCCAGGCCGCTTTCTTCTATTACGACGAGGACGAGGACGTGGTCTGGGTGGAATGGACCCCCGACGGCAAGTCCTATGTGAGCTGCGTGGTGGAAGAGGACGGCGTGGGCGCCAGCAGCTGGAGCGGCATGGCCTACACCTTCAGGGACCAGAGCGCCGACGGGACCCGCACCGGCGACTGCACGGTGAGCCTGCGGGTCAAGGCGCAGGCGGCGCCCAATCCCAGCCCGTCGCCCAGCCCGGGCACCCTGAGCTGGCCCCCCACCCTGCGCGCGGGCCAGAAGTGGACCGTGAGCTTTGGCAATGCGGGCACCTACACCGTGACCCTGACCGCGCCGGACGACGAGGGCGGCTTTGAGGGCACGGCGGCGCGCGGCAACGAGCAGGGCAGCGCCCTGATGGACTATGCCGACGGCGAACTGCTGCTGATCGTGCAGCGCGCCGACAAGAGCTTCCTGGTGTGCAGCGCTGACCGCAGCGGCCTGAGCGGCGCTTCGCTGCGCGGCGACGCCACCAGCCACAAGAACTCCAGCGACAAGGGCACCAGCCTGGGGGCCTGCACCGTGAGCATGGGCACCGCCTCGGCGCCGACCCCGGCCCCCGCTGGCCTGAGCTGGCCGCCCGCCCTGGCCACCGGCCAGAAGTGGACTGTCGCCTTTGGCAACGCGGGCACCTACGCCCTGACCCTGGACCAGCGCGACGAGAAAGGCATCTACGACGCCGTGGCCACGCGCGGCAGCGAGCGCGGCACGGCCCTGATGGACTACTCCGATGACGAGCTGACTGTGATCGTGCAGCGCGCCGACAAGAGCTTCCTGGTGTGCGTGGCTGACCGCAGTGGGCTGAGTGGCGCTGCGCTGCGCGGCAACGCGAGCAGCCACAAGAACTCCAGTGACAAGGGCACGAGTCTGGGAACCTGCACCATCTCGCGCTGAAGCAGGCTCAGGTTGAAGCGCGCCCCGGGTGATGAAGCCCGGGGCGCGCTCCTGGTTCCAGGGTGGTCGGCTTCAACGCACCGCGAAAAGGGCTGGGTGGAGCCGCTATGGCCGCTCTGCCCCGCTGACGTCAAGGCAGGGAATTCGGGGACCGTCCGATGGGCATCCTGACCGCGCAGCGCCGGTGTGCCTCCTCTCCGCCGATGCTCAGGCCTGCGTTTCTCCCGTCTGCCCAGGCAGCAGGCGGCGCAGGTGGTCCAGATGCACGGCATGCCATTCGGTCTTGTCGGGCACGGCCCCCTGAATGCCGTCCACGTAGCCCAGGGCGCGGAACAGTTCCCCCGCCAGCACCGCGTCCTCGTGCAGGGCGCGCAGGTCGTCCAGCGGGGCGTGGTCGGTCCAGGCCGCCAGATAAACGTCGCGGGCTGCCGCCAGTGCCTCCGGCGGGGTGTCGTCTGGGGCAAGGTAGGCCGGGTTGGCGTCCAGAAAGGGGTGGGTGGCGCAGACATCCGACCAGTCCAGCAGGGTGAAGGTGCCGTCCCGGGCAGTGACATTGCCCGCGTGCAGGTCGCCGTGGCCCAGGGTGGGCGGCAGCGGGCTGGCCGCCAGCCGGGCCAGGGCGGCGTCCAGGGCGGGCTGGCGTGTGCGCAGGGCGGCGGCCTCAGCGGCAGTAAACCCTTTTGTCTGCCCCACCTGCAAGCCCTCGTCGCTCAGCAGGTGGGGCAGCCAGCGGCGCACGTATGCTGGGCCCCGGTCACGCAGCCCCAGCGTGGGCAGCAGCGGCAGACTGGCGCGCTGCACCCAGGCGAGGTGGCGCAGCAGCCCGGTCAGGTCGTCCGGGCCTGCCTCCCCGCTGTCGGCCAGCAGCAGGAAGCCGCGCGCGGTGTCGGCGGCCAGCACCCGGGGCGCGGCGCCTGGCACCTCGCGCGCCAGCACCGGGGTGAGCGCCACCTCGCGGGCAAAAAACTCCGGCACCGCCTTGAAGTACACCGGGCCCCCATCCGTGGGCACCCGCCACAGCAGGCTGATCTGCCAGTGCTTGAGCACCTCGGGTTCGCCTGTGCGGGTCAGCGCCTGCGCCGCCAGCTCCGTATCCAGCCACGTCAGGGCCTGGGCTGCCCAATCGGCGTGAAACCAGGGAATGGGGGGCGGCGGGGTCAGCGCGGCCTGCCGCCAGCCGGAAACCTCTGCTGGTGCTCCCTCTGGCCCCACCGCGTCCGGGCCCAGCGGCGCGGCGCTGTGCAGGTGCCACACGCACTGCGCCCGGGCCACGCCGTCCTGGGTGCCCAGCGGCGTAAAGGCGAGGCGGCGCCCCAGCTGCGCCCGCAGGCCCAGCGTCTGCGCCGCCTCCAGAATGTGCTGGCCGTAATACGTGGGCGTGTGCACCGTCAGGGTATGGTGCGCGGCCTGGGCCTCACCGGGGTGGGTCAGGATCAGGTGCAGCGTGGTGTGGCGCTGGGGCGCGGACATGGGCCCCAGCGTGGCACACCCCCACGCCTGCCCACATCGGCCACGTGGCCTGCGCCGCCCTTACGCCGGGTCGCCGTGCTGAGCGTTCAGACCGCGAAACACCGCGTCGTAGGTGCCGTTGGCCACGGCATGGCGCAGCGGCCGCACGCGTTCCACCAGCACGTAAGGGGCGTTCGGCTGGGTGTCCAGCAGGTGCAGGGTTTCTTCCATAAAGTCGGCCAGCGGCATGGCGCGCGGGTCCTGGCTGCCGCCGGGCATCAGCTCGGTGGCCACGTAGGGCGGCGCCAGCTCGGTCACCTGCACCGCCGTGCCGCGCAGTTGCCAGCGCAGCGATTCGGTATACGAGTGCAGCGCGGCCTTGGTGGCGCTGTAGGTGGGCGTGACCGCCAGCGGCACCGACGCCAGCCCGGACGTCACGTTCAGGATGGTCGCCTGGGGCTGGCGGCGCAGGTGCGGCAGCAGGGCGTGGGTCAGGCGGATGGGACCCAGCAGGTTCGTCGCCACGGTGGCCTCAGCGGTGGCGGTGTCTGGCTGGGTCAGCAGGTCTTCAGCCACCATGATCCCGGCATTGTTGATCAGCACGTTCAGCGTGGGGTGCTCGGCGGTCATCCGTTCGGTCAGGGCGGCGATGGACACCGGGTCGGTCACGTCCAGCGCGTAGGCGTGCAGGTTGGGACGTGCGGCGGCCACCTCCTGCAGCGTTTCCAGGCGGCGCCCCGCCATCAGCACCGTGTTGCCCCGGTCATGCAGGCCCTCGGCCAGCGCGCGCCCAATCCCCGAACCGCCGCCTGTGAGCAGCACCGTCTTTCCTGTGATGGTCATGGTGAATCCTCCTGGCCGCACCCTACGCCCCTCACTCTCTTTTGGGAAGAAGGCACCCAAAAGTGCTATGGTCTCCCTATGGAGAGTATCGAGCAGGCCGCTGTTCCTGGCCCCTGGCCCAAGGCCGCTCCCGAAGTGGAAGCCCTGGTGCGCGAGATGATTGGGCGGGTGGCCGACAAGTGGACGCTGCTGATTCTGGAGGTGCTGGAAGAACACGGCACGCTGCGCTTTACCCAGGTGGGGGAGCGGGTGGGCGGCATCAGCCAGAAGATGCTGACCAAAACCCTGCGCCAGATGGAAGCCGACGGCCTGCTGCGCCGCACCGTGCACCCCGTCATTCCCCCCCGCGTGGAATACACCCTGACCCCGCTGGGCCACAGCCTCAGTGAAGCCTTCTGCCCGGTGTGGCTGTGGGCCGAGGCCAACTACGCGGCCGTGATGCGCGCCCGCGCCGCCTTTGCCGGGGCGGCGGCAGAATAGGACCTATGACCGACCGCGAACTGAACTTTGCGCGCGAGATTCTGGGCCAGCGGAGCTACCGCGAGGTGCCTGACCCCGAAGTGCTGCAGGAGGCCGAGCGCCTGCTCTCGGCGTGGCTGGCGGGCGAGACGCGCATGGAACGGCCCAAGCTGTACGACCACTACGCCCTGCTGCTGCTGGCCCTGACCCGGCAGGTGCGGGCCCTGGAAGCGCGGGTGGCGGCCCTGGAAAGCGCCCGGCCCGAATGATCCGGGTCAAGGTCTGCGGCACCACCAGCGTGCACGACGCCGTTCTGGCCGCCGAAGCGGGCGCCGACGCCCTGGGTTTTATCTTCGCGCCGGTCAGCAAGCGGCTGGTCACGCCACAAGTGGCGCGCGAGGCGGGCCTGGGTGTGGGGCCCACGGTGGCGCGCGTGGGGGTCTTTCTGGACCAGGGCCTGGACGAGGTGCTGCGCCTTGCCGACGCCGCCCGCCTGAGTGCCGTGCAGCTTCACGGTCCTTTGTCAAGTCTTTACGTTGAAACAGTGGCCGCGTATTATCCCGTTCTGCGCGTGCTGCGCCCCGCCGATCTGGCGGCGGCGGCCGTGTGGCACCCTCCCCACATCACCCTGATGGTGGACGCCCCCGAGCCCGGCAGCGGGCACGCCCTGGACTGGGACGCGCTGCGGGCGGCTTTTCCACCCGGGGCGTGGCTGGCAGGGGGCCTGAGCCCGGCCAACGTGGCGCAGGCCATCACCACCCTGAAGCCCGCCGGGGTGGACGCGGTCAGCCGCCTGGAAAGCCGCCCCGGGGTCAAGGATGAGGCCGCCGTGCGGGCCTTTGTTCAGGCCGTGCGGACGCTAACAGCCCCCAGTTATCCACAGTGAAACGCGAAGCTGTGGATAACTTTGGAAGCGGTGGAACAGGCCAGCTCAACCACAACAAATGCCCATTGGGCGCCATTTTTCTGGGTTTTTAGCCTGGATTGGTTCCCCAGTTATCCACACCTTGTCCACAGCGCCTGTGGATAAACCTGTGGATAACTTTGGCGTTACAGGCCCAGCGCGGCGGCCAGCGCCTGCCCCCCGTCCACGATGGTGGTGGCGGGGGCCAGCGTGAGCCCCACCCCGAAGAACGGCACACGCGCGGCGGTGTGCGACTTCACCCGCAGATTCTCCAGATTGCCGTGGTCGCTGCTCAGCACCACACGCGCTCCGGCCTGCAGCGCCCCCCAGAGCAGGGCGTCCACCCGGCGCAGGTAGGCGCGGCCGGCGGCCCAGACCTCGGGGCCCGCCTCCGGCCCGCCCTGATGGCCCAGCAGGTCGCTGAACCACAGGTCGGCGGTCAGCAGGTCCACGTGGGCGGCGGCGCGCCCTAGCGCCTCGCCATGCCGGGCGATCTCGTCCAGCGCCCCCTCTTCGGTCCACGGGCCTGTATAGGCCAACCCCAGGGTGGCGCCCAGCAGTGGCACTCCGCCTGGGTTCAGCGGCAGCCCGGCGGCCTGAAACGCGAAGGGAAAGCAGCCCAGGCGGTTGCGGGGTCCCCGGGTGCCCGCCTGCAGGTAAGCGGGGTGGTAGCCGTTGGCCAGCACCGCGCGGCCCCCGGCCTGGGTCAGGCGCACGGGCAGCGAGGCCGCCCGCAGCAGCGCCTGCAGGGTGGGCCCCGGGTGCGGCCCGAAGTGCTCGCCCATCAGGGCCACCGCGTTCTGCCCGGTCAGCCAGCAGCTCTGCCCGGTGCCGGACTGTGGCAGTCCCGGCACGCCCAGCACCGCGTCCAGCGCGGGGACGGCGTCCACCAGCGGGCGCAGGGTGGGCAGGTCCTGGTCCCACACCGAATCTGGCGGGGCGTCCAGCGGGTGCCCCACGCCGTCCAGTGCCAGCCACAGCAGCCCGGTCATGGGCCAAGGATAGGGCCCAGGAGCGCCGTCAGCGCCAGGTGAACGCGTCTATGGCCGTGCCGTCCTGGTCGGTGACGGTCACGGAGCGCTGGTCCTACAGCCCGCACCCAGGCGGGGCTTAGATCGCTCATCAAGGCCCCTCGGGTTCCCAGGCCGGGTGCAGGCCAGCCACGCGAATGTGGCCCTCGCCGGGGTCAGCATCTATTGGAATGGACAGGCCCAGGGGCCAGGGCGCGCGCCATGTCGGAGACCAGCAGGCTCACGGAGGTGGAGCTGAGGATAGGGTCAGCGCATCGGTTGATCAGGGCTTTGGCGGATGCAGCGGCGGGAGTGGACGGCATAGGCTCCTTGTGGAGGCAGAGATGACGCTCAATCAAGCTCTTGACCGGCTTTACGACGTGTTCGGCCAGGTGCCAAAACCAGCAACTCTGGACGCCTGCTCCTGTTGCATGGACGACACTGAAATCCGGTTCATCCTGCGTGAGCCGCTCAGAACCCTGACAGCCTCTCACCTGAGTTCATACGCGTCGTCGGCGCTGTATACGGTCGGCGGCTGGGATGATTTCCGGTATTTTCTGCCTCGCCTGCTGGAGTTGGCCGTGCAGGGCGAATGGGTCTGGCCCGATGCCGAGTTGATTTGCAAACGGGTGCAGTACGGATTGGACGAGGGATATGTCTTGAGCGGTGAAGAGGCGCGAGCGCTCAGTGCCTTTCAGGAGGCGTGGTGGCGCTGGACGTTGGCGCACCTGCCGGACCAGGTGCCCTTGTCTGTGGAGGAAGTGCTGGTCGCAGCCCTCATTGGTGGCACCCCTCTGGAAGACCTCTTGGCCGACTGGCGGACTTCTTCAAGTGCATCCGCTCGCTGGCATCTGGCGCTTTTTATCAAGGTCAATTTCATGACTCTGGCCCTGGGGAAAACGATGAATCATCAGCTTCCCAATGGCGTGGCTGTCTCTGAGGCACTGGCGCAGTGGGTGATGGCGCCTGAACAGCGCGCCTGGTTGGAAGAGGCGTTCTTCGCTGACCCCGATGGACCTGCAGCTCAGGACATCAGTGACGCTTTGCTGTGGCTGCCGCCCCAGGACGCCCCATGAGCCGCCCCCTGCCCCCCGGTACACCTGTCACGCTGCATGCGCCGCAGGCTGGCCTCCCGGCCGGCACCGCTGGCGTAATTGTGGCCGCGCCCCAGGCCGGCAGTGTGTACGAGGTGGACTTTGCTGGGCAGGTGGTAGGGGTCAACCGCGTGCACCTGAAAGTGATGCGCCCGGACCTCCATCCGCCGCCCGTTCACGAGGACCTGCGCCCCTACGTGCAGTACGCCTGCGTGATGGGCAGCCGGGCCTTTGGCCTCAGCACCGACACCTCGGACACCGACCTGCGCGGCTTTTACCTGCCGCCCGCGCGGCTGCACTGGGGCCTGGGCGAGGTGCCCCCCCAGCTGGAATTTGCGGCCCCCGGCACCGAGGAGGTGTACTGGGAGGCCCGCAAATTCGTGCTGCTGGCCCTGAAGGCCAACCCCAACGTGCTGGAGGTGCTGGCCTCGCCGCAGCGGGTGACGGTGACGCCCGTGGCCGGGGCACTGCTGAACATCCGGAGCGCTTTCCTGAGCCGCCGTATTGCGCAGACCTACGGTGAATATGTGCAGGCGCAGTTTCGCCGTATGGAGGCCGACCGGCGCACCCACGGCGAGGTGCGGCCCAAACACGTAATGCATCTGCTGCGGCTGCTGCTCAGCGGCGCCCACGCCCTGCGCACGGGCGAGATCCTAGTGGACGTGGGCGAGCACCGCGCGGCGCTGCTGGCGGTGAAAACGGGCGAGATGACCTGGGCTGAGGCCGACCGCTGGCGGGCGCAGTTGCAGCGCGACTTTGAGCACGCGGCGGCGCACACTGGCCTGCCCGACCGTCCGGACTTTGGGGCGGTGGAACGCTGGTTGGTGGATGCGCGGCGGGCAGCGCTGGACTGGTAGGCCAGATCGCGTGCCTCGGCGCGACGCATGGCCGATGTCGCTCCTCGCCGGTGCCCGGTAGGGTAACGGGCAGTGATGCCCCATGCGAATCAAATACCCCTCCACCCCCCACCTGCCCTGGTCACCCGGGCTGCAAAACGACGACCGCCGCATTCCTGACCTCTGCGGCTTCAGCGGCCACGAGGTCGTGGTGACCGAGAAGCTGGACGGCGAGAACACCAGCCTCTACCGCGAAGACCTCCACGCGCGCAGCCTGGATACCCGCCCGCACCCCTCGCGCACCTGGGTCAAGGCCGAGCGGGGCCGCTTTGGTCACGAGATCCCCCCGGGCTGGCGCCTGTGCGGCGAGAATGTGTATGCCGTGCACAGCCTGCGCTACGCCGATCTGGAAGGCTACTTCTACCTGTTTTCCGTGTGGGACGAGCACAACGTGTCGCGCCCCTGGGACGAGGTGCGGGCCTGGGCCCAGCAGGTGGGGGTGCCCACGCCGCGCGAACTGTACCGGGGCCCCTGGGACGAGGCCGCCCTGCGCGCCCTGCCAGTGGACCCCGAGCAGATGGAAGGCTACGTGGTGCGCGTGACCGGCGAGATTCCGTATGCCGACTTTGGGCGCTGCGTGGCCAAATGGGTGCGCCGGGGGCACGTGCAAACGGACGTCCACTGGCTCAGCAAGCCCGTGGAGGCCAACGGGCTGAAGGAGACGCCATGAACAACGCCGCCCGCGTGAAGATGGCGCAGGAGACGCTGGCCCTGCTGGACGGGGGCGGCTACGCGCTGAACGGTCAGCCCATTACCCTGCCCGACCCAGGCCCCATGCTGGCCGGCACCCGGCTGCTGACGCCCGCTGAGGCGCCCACGCTGCTGGCCGCGCTGCCCGGGGCCCGGGACCGCTGGGCCACCCGCACCGAGGTCACGCCCGAAACCACCTTCGCGGCGGCGCGGCGCCTGCGCGCCAGCGGCCCCGAAGTCCTGGCGCTGAACTTTGCGTCCGCGCGCAATCCGGGCGGCGGGTTCCTGAAGGGCAGCCTCTCGCAGGAGGAAGATCTGTGCCGGTGCAGCGGGCTCTATCTGTCGCTGACTGCGCCGCCGGTGTGGGGCTATTACGCCGCCAACCGTGAGGAACCTTCCGCGCTGTACACCGACCACCTGATTTACAGCCCGCAGGTGCCCGTGTTCCGGGACGACCACGGCGCGCTGCTGGCCCAGCCGGTCACGGTGAACGTGCTAACGGCCCCCGCCCCTAATGCCGGCGCGGTGGCCCAGAACGAGCCGGCGCGCCGGGCCGAGGTCCTGCCCGCTTTGCGCCGCCGCGCCGCGCTGGTGCTGGGCGCCGCCGCCCTGACTGGCCAGACCCGGCTGGTGCTGGGGGCCTGGGGCTGCGGCGTGTTTCAGAATGATCCGCTTCAGGTGGCGACTGTCTTCCGCGACCTGCTGGCGCAAGAGGCCCGGGGCGTGTTTGAACAGGTGACGTTCGCGGTCTATGACCGGCAGCCGGGCCAGCCGGTGCTGGGCGCCTTTCAGGCCGTCCTGGGGGCCCCATGAGCCCCCCTGCCGTTCCCGACGTGCTGGCCCTGCTGGCGGAGGGCCGGCCGCTGACCTTCGAGACCATCAGCGCGGCCTTCACCCCTTTTGTGCCGCTGCTGGCCCGGTTGCCCGACACCCCGCAGGACCCCCAGTGGCACGCCGAGGGCTCCGTGGCTGCCCACAGCGCCCTGGTGGTGGCCCACGCGCACGCCCTGGCCGATGAAGCGGGGCTGGGGGGCGAGGACCGCGCCGCGCTGCTGCTGGCCGCCGCCCTGCATGACCTGGGCAAGGCGCGCACCACCCGTGAGGAGCCCGATGAAACGGGGGCCCTGCGCATCCGCTCGCCGCAGCACGCCCGGCGGGGGCGTGACGAACTGGCCTTCCGGTTGCTGGACACCGGGATAGCCCCAGTCCTGCTGCTGAAGGTCCTGGCTCTGGTGGCCGAACACCACAGCCTGCACCGCGCGCTGGACGGCGACGGGCTGAACAGTGGTTGGTCGCGGGGCGTGCCGGCCCTGGCCCGGCGGGCGCCGCTGCCCCTGCTGACCCGGCTGGCCCGCGCCGACGCCCGGGGCCGCGTGGTCCTCAGTGGCGACGCGGCGCGCGGCGAGGACAGCGCCGACCTGCTGGAACTCGCCGCGCAGGACCTGGGGGTGTGGGCGGGGGGCGATCCCTTCGCCGCCTTCCGCGCCGAGGTGGCGGCGCTGCTGCCCGGGGCCAGCCCGGACCTGCAGGCGCTGGCCGCAGGGCGCGGCCTGCAGGACTGGGAGGCGGGCCGCATTCACACCCCCCACGAGGCGGCGGCCCGCGTGCAGGACGCCGCCCGGCACGGCTTTCCCCGCCTGACCGTGCTGTGCGGCCCCAGTGGCAGCGGCAAATCCACCCTGGCCGCAGCGTTTCCAGATGCCGAGGTGATCAGTCTGGACGACCTGCGCGCGCAGTTGGGTGGGGGCCGCCACGGCGCTAAGCACGGCGCCTGGGTCAGTGGGCAGGTCATGCAGGCTGCCCGCGAAGCGCTGCGGGCCGGGCTGCGCCGGGGGGCCCACGTGGTCTGGGACGCCACCAGCCTGCGGCGCAGTGGCCGCGCGCAGGTGCTGGGCCTGGGCCGCGATTACGGCGCCCTGACTCGGATCGTGGTGGCCTGGACCCCGCCTGCCCTGGCCGCCGCGCGCAACCGCGCCCGCCCCCAGCCAGTGCCCGCCGCCGTGCTGGCCGACCAGTTCCGGGCTCTGGACTTCCCCGAGGTGTCCGAAGCCCACGAGGTCATCCTGCGCGGCCCAGAGGAGGAAACATGGACGCTTTAACTTTCCCGCCCCAGTTGGCCGCCGCCGCCGCCGACCACCCCTGGCCGCTGGTCTTTGCCACCGTCAGCGGCGCGCACCTGTACGGCTTTCCCAGCCCCGACAGCGACTGGGACCTGCGCGGCGTGCATGTGCTGCCCCTGCGCGAGGTGCTGGGCCTGGTCGTCAAGCAGCAGACTGTTGAGATTGTCAGCGACCCAGCACTCGAATACATGCAGATGGCGCCTTATGGACCCCAGACTGAACTCGATCTGGTCACGCATGACGCCCACAAGTTCGCGGCGCTCCTCCTGAAGCGCAACGGGTATGTCCTCGAACAGCTGCTCTCGCCGCTGGTGGTGCACACATCGCCCGCGCACGCGGCGCTGGTGGCCCTGGCCCCGGGCGTGCTGACCCGGTACCACGCGCACCACTACCTGGGCTTTACCGCCAACCAATGGAAGCTGCTGGAAAAGGAACCGGTGCCGCGCGTCAAGCCGCTGCTGTACGCCTTTCGCACGGTGCTGACCGGCCTGCACCTGCTGAACACGGGCGAGGTCCAGGCGAATCTGGAGGTGCTGAACGCCGGGGCCCAGCTGCCCTTCCTGACCGACTTGATGGCCCTAAAGCGGGAGGGGCGCGAGGCCGAACCGCTGCCCGGCGACCTGTCTTTTTACCGCGCCGAACATGCCCGGCTGGTGGGGGCCCTGGAGAACGCACAGGCCACGACCCGTCTGCCCGCTGCGGTGCCCGAGGAGGTGCGCCGCGCCGTCAGCAACTGGGTGGTGGCCGTGCGCCTGGGGGAGTTGCCATGTTCCTGAACGTCGTGGATGTGGAAGCCACCTGCTGGGACGGACCGCCGCCCCCCGGGCAGGTGAGCGAGATCATTGAAATCGGCCTGTGCGTGCTGGACCTGTCCACCCTGGAACGAACAGAGCGCCGCGCCCTCTTCGTGCGTCCAGAGCGTTCGGCGGTGAGTGCCTTCTGTACGGAACTCACAGGGCTGCGGCCACAGGATGTGGCGGCCGGCCTGAGGTTCCGGGACGCCTGCGCCGTCCTGCGGCGCGAGTTCCACACCGATTCGCGCCCCTGGGCCAGCTGGGGCGACTATGACCGCAAGCAGTTTCAGGCGCAGTGTGCGGCAACCGGCATCCCGTACCCCTTCAGTACCCGGCACATCAATGCCAAGAAGGTGTTTACCGAGGCCCACGGCCTGAACAAGCGCCCCGGCATGGCGCAGGCGCTGGCCCACGCGGGTCTGCCCCTGGAAGGCCGCCACCACCGGGGCGTGGACGACGCGTGGAATATCGCGGCATTGGTGGCGGGGCTGGTGCGAGCGGGGGGGTGGCCGGGGTCAGGGTCTGACGGGGTTTGGGCTTCGGGCTGACCCCTCCACCCCTTCGGGGCACCTCCCCTTGAGGGGAGGCAACAGCAGGCTTTGAGCGGAATGTTCGGCGTTGGCTCCCCTCCCAGGGGAGTTGGCCGCGCAGCGGCCTGAGGGGTAACGCGGCAGCAGACCCACCCCCCTTCGGACGGTCCACGGGCCCTGCCGTCAAGGGCCCGGCTCACCTCGTTTCTTTTGGCTTCACGCTAGCCTCATGGGTGTGACCCCGGCCGCCGCTCCCCCCTCTGGTTCGTGGCTGGTGGCCGTGAACCTGCCGGTGGTGGCCTGCGATTTTGCGCCCCTGCACGGCTTTCAGGGGCCGGCGCCGCTGGGCTGCCGGGTGCTGGTGCCTTGGCGTGGCGACCTGATCGTGGGGCTGGTAGTGGGCGCCGGGGACGGCCGGGGCGCCCACCGCCTGCGCGAGGTGGTGCATGTGCTGGACGACCCCGGGCAGCCCTGGGTGGCGCCCGCCACCGTGCAGGGTATTGGTGAGTGGGGCCGCGACGCCCGGCTGCCGGCGGGCCTGATCTGGGGCGACCTGCTCGGCGTGGGCTGGGCCGCCGCCTATGTGCATCTGGTGCGCGCGGTGGACGACGCCGACCTGAGCCCCTTTGCCCGCAAGGTGCCCGGCACCCGCTGGACCGACGCCGAGCACTTTCCGCCCGCACTGCTGGACGCCATCCGCGAACAGGGGCTGCTGGAAGAACGCTTTACGCCGCAGCCACGCCTGAAAACCGTGGTGCAGGCCCGCGCGCTGGCTGAGGTGCCGCCCGCCTCGCGGCTGGTCACGCTGATTCAGGCGGTGGCCCCGCCGCCCGCGTCCCTGACCCCCAAGCAGGCCCAGGCCTGCGCGTGGCTGCGCGAGCACGGCCCGGCCGACACCCTGAGCGCCTGGGCCAGGGGCGCAGGCCTCAGCAACAGCGTGGTCACGGCGGCCCTGAACGCGGGGGGCGCCGCCTACGTGCGCGCCGAGGCCCCGCTGCCCGAGGCCTGGACATGGCTGCACGAGCGGGGGACGGTGGACTCCTACGCCGCCTGGGCCAATGGCGCCAGCGCCGACGGCGTTCCCCTGAGCCCCACCCAGGCCGGCACCCTGGCCCTGCGCGGCTGGGCCGACACGCTGGAGGTGCCCGCCCCGCCCCCGCCGCTGCCTGAAGCCGTGCCCCAGGCCGCCCTCCCGGCAGAGTTGCCAGACCGCCTGCCCCACGTCCCGGTGTGGCGTCTGCACGGTGGGCGGCTGGGCGCGCGCTGCGCGGCGCTGGCGCCCCGGGTGGCCGCGCTGCTGGCCCAGGGCCAGAGCGTACTGGTCCTGGCCCCGGACCACACCACGCTGCGCCGCGCCTGGGACGGGCTCTCGGGGCTGGCGGCCCACGCGGGCACGCGCGCCGTGCAGGTCAGCGGCGCCCTCTCAGAGGTGCAGCGCGAGCACACCTGGGCCCTGATTCAGGGGGGGGAAGCCCGGCTGGTGGTTGGCAGCGCCCACGCCCTGGGGGCGCCCCTGCCGGCCCTGGGCCTCTTGATCGTGCTGGAAGAAGCCAGCGACGCCCACAAGCTCCTGAGTGGCAGCCGCGCCTTCGTGCCCGACCTCGCCGCGCGGGTGGCCGCCGCCCACGGGGCGCAGCTGGCCTACGTGGGGTCGGCCCCCGCCGCCGAAAGTGTGCCGCACCCCGGCGCGGTGCTGCCGCCCCCGCGCGCCCGCGTGCATGTGGTGGATTACGCCAACCCCCCCGAACAGCCGGAACTGGGCCCGCTGTCCGGTGTCCACCTGAAGATGGGTGGCCTGGGCTATCCCCTCAGCCACGACCTCGCCCGGGTATTGCGGCAGGTGCAGGAGCGCGGCCGACAGGCGGCCCTGCTGGCCCCCCGGCGCGGCTACAGCGCCCTGCTGCGCTGCCCGGGTTGTGAACATGTGCCCCAGTGCCGCCACTGCGACGTGCCGCTGCGCTTTCACCAGCAGACCCGGCAGCTGACCTGCCACCAGTGCGGCTATCACCAGCCGCCCCCCGACCGCTGCGACGAGTGCGGCGAGCGCATGTGGCAGGCGCGCGGCCCCGGCACCGAGTGGATTGCCCAGGAGGTTGCCAAGCTGCTGCCCGGCTTTCCGGTTTACCGCTACGACAAGGACCAGCAGGATGACCTCTCGCCCCTGGTGAACGGCGAGAGCGGCGTGGTGGTGGGCACCCAACTGCTGCTTTCGCACGACGCGCCGCCGGACCTCGCCCTGATCGGGGTCACCCTGGCCGATACCTGGCTGAATGTCAGCGACTTCCGCGCCAGCGAGCGCTACCATCGCCTGCTGCGCCAGCTGACCGAATGGCACCCCACCCGCGCGCCCATGCTGGTGGTGCAGACCTTCCAGGCCGACCACCCCGCCCTGAAGGTGGTGGTGGATGGCCAGGGCGTGCTGGCCTACCCCGCCGCCGAGGAACGCGCCCGCGCCGCGCTGGGCTACCCGCCCCACGCCCGCCTCGCCCAGATTGAGGTGAGCGCCCGCGAAGCGGCCAGAGCCCAGGCCGCTGCCCAGGACCTCGCTGCCGCCCTGCATGGGGCCGGCGCCACCGCCCAGGAGGTGCTGGGCCCGGCCCCCAGCCCGGTGGCGCGGCTGCGCGGTGTGTACCCCTACCACCTGTTCCTGCGCGCCCGCACCGAAGCCCGCCTGGGCGAACTGTTGCGCGTGCTGGACTCCCGCACCTGGAAAGCGCGCGTGCGGGTGGATGTGAACCCCCGGGGCGGCCTGTAAGCCGGTCTGCCGCCGACACCTCTCACCCGGAACAGGGTTGAGGGAGTCAACGCCACGCCCAAAAACCCGTTTCGCTCGGATTGAGCCGCAGATAGGATCGGAGGGTAGTGAAAATGCCTTGCTGCTCGCCTGATAGCTTGCTGTATTCCCCTCTCCCCTGGTGGGAGAGGGAGGGAGGAGCGGAGCGACGGAAGGGTGAGGGGGCCACCGCGTGGCTCGGAGGGGCGTGGCATCCATTCAGTCCCGTCTGGCCGGGGTTCGGCTCCTGCTCAAGCGAGGTGGGCAAGCCGCAAGCGAAACGTGGTCTTGGCCGCTGAGCACGCACCCCCTCCCAGCCTCCCCCGCAAGGGGGGAGGGGCAAAAACAGCGTGGTCGTCGCACGACTCTCTGCAGATGGCTCACCAGTCCTAATCGTTGACCATCCGCCCCTCCCTTAACCCAGCTGACCAGCCAGTCAGACTGGCGTCAAGCGGCACCGTCAGTCTGCCCCTCATGAAAGTGTTCAAATTTTCCATTTCGCTGCTGCTGCTGGCCCAGGCTGGAACCGCCGCTGCCGCGCCGCAACTTAGTGCCCAGAGCATTATCGTCAACCCAGCGCCGAGCGGCCTGCAGGTCAGCGTGCGCACCAACCGTGACCAGTCCGGCAACGGCACGCCTCAGTACCGCCCCGGCGACCAGCTGGAGTTCTACACCCGCGTGAACAAGAGCGCCTACGTGTACCTCTTCAACATTGACCCCCAGGGCCGGGTGAACCTGCTGGCCTCCAATGGCCTGCAGGCGAAGGGCAATTTTGTGAAGGCCAACACCACCCGCGTCTTTCCGCGCAAGGGCGACCGCTCCACCTTCCTGCTGACCCTGCCCCAGGGCCTGAACCGAGTGCTGGCGGTGGCCAGCCCCAAGCCGCTGAGCCTGGAGCAGATCGCGCAGGTGAAAGACACCCAGGGCGGCGCCGTGCCCCTGACCGTGACAGGGCAGCAGGGCCTGGCCCAGGCCCTGAGCATCGTGGTGACCCCGGTGCAGGGCTGGACCAGTGACGTGGCGCAGTACGAGGTGACCCGCCGCGCCCTGGGCACCCTGCCCGTGCTGGACCCCGCCGCGCGGCAGGCCCAGGTGCGCTTTACCAAGGACGCTCGCCTGAGCGAAATCTACGTGGCCTACGCCGACCGCCTGCGCGCGGCGGGCTACCGACCCGTGAAGGCCCAGTACGGTGAGGACCGGGCCAGCGGCACCTTCGTGTCGGGGAGCCGCCAGCTCACGCTGGACGTGCGCAAGTCGGGCCAGCGCTTTGATGTGAAGCTGGTGCGCAAGTAAGACGGGACTCAAGTGATTCCACACCCGTCCGAGCCACCCGGTGGCCCCCTCACCCCTCCGTCGCGCCGCTTTCAGAGTGTGGCTTTGACCTGTGGCGCTTAGGGCACTCGCACGCCGGTCAGCACGCGGTACAGGTCCAGCGCGTAGGAATCGGTCATGCCTGAGACATAGTCGGTGATGGTCAGCACCCGCTCGTAGGGCGTAAGCAGTCGGGCAGCGTCGGCCGGCGCAGCGGTGTCAACCAATCTGCAAAAGGTGGGGTCGGGACGAACTTTCAGATATTTGCGGGGCAGCATCTTCAGCAACTTCTCGCCTGAATTGCTCAGGTGTTCGCCGGCTTGCAAGTCTGGCGGCAGGGCGCCCAGCAATTCGTCCAGCAGGCCGCCAATCACCTTGAAGCCCGCGTACTCCACCTGCAAGACGCGCTCATCGGTGTACACCCTGGTTTTGGCCTCGGTGCCCAGGGCTTCGAAGGCGGCGTACAGGTCAGGCTCCGTGTGCTGCACGGCGTCAATAAGGGCGTGAGGAAAGGCGCCCTCACGTAGCTCGTCCAAGTGCGCATGAACCACCGCCATGACGGCCCGAATGAGCTCGCCAATCACTTGGGCCCGCAGGGCAGAGACATCGAGCCTCTCCATGTCATCCAGCGACTGACCACGGAAGCGGGGGGGCAGCATGGGCCGCAACAACTCGCACAGGCGGCGCTTGGTGATCAGCCGGGCGTCGCAGGCGTCTTCCAGATCCACCACGCGGTAACAAATGTCGTCGGCGGCTTCCATCAAGTACACCAGCGGGTGTCGGGCAAAGTGACCCGGCTGGTGCAGGGTCAGGCCCAGCGCGGCGCGCACCATCTCGGCTAAGTCGGCGTCGGCTTGTACATAGTTGAATTTTTTGCGCGCGCAGTCGCTGCGGTCGCGGGGGTGGCTGCTGCTCTGCGGGTATTTCAGCAGCGCGCCGTAGGCGGCCAGTGTCAGGCGGCCCCCGCCGGGGCGCTCCCGGTCCCAGAGCCTCGCCATGATCCGGAAGCTCTGCGCATTGCCCTCGAAGCGCGCCACGTCGGTATATTCGGCCGACGACAGGTGCGCACTCAGGAGGCCCTGGTGCCGCGCGGCCCACTCCTGAATCGCAGCCTCGCCAGAATGACCAAAGGGCGGGTTTCCCAGGTCGTGCGCTAGGCAGGCCACGCTGACCACCGTGCCCAGGTCATCGGGCGAGAGGTGGACGGGCAGGTGCCCCAGGGCACGCAGATGTTTGCCGAATGCTTTCCCCAGCCCGCGCCCCACATTCGCCACCTCCAGCGTGTGGGTCAATCGGGTGCGCGTAAAGTCCGACTTGGCTAGCGGAAACACCTGCGTCTTGTCCTGAAGCCGCCGGAAGGCGCTGCTAAAGGCAATGCGCCCGTAGTCAGCATCAAACGGGGTTCGGCCCGTGGCCGCGTCTTCAAAAGGGTCGTCCCTACGTCCATGCAGCCGTCCATGTTCCAGCAGCTGCGCCCACCGCTCCTGTGCCATACCCGAGTGTTTCACAGCGGTGATAGGGCAGGGCGCCATTTTGTGGTTGCCCTGCTCCCCGCCGCTCCTCTCGATACGGGACTCAGGTGAGCCGAAGGGGGGTAAGCGGACTTGCAGAGCTACATCGCAGAGCGAACTCGAGCAAGACGCGACTGCGGCGATGGAAAAGCATATTGGGCTCCTCAAGAGGCCCGCTTTAACCTTCCAGCCACACCCGCAGCCGGGCCGGGCCACGCAGGCCCGGATTGGGTTTGAAGGGCGGCGCCGGTTCCACCCGCAGGTGCGGAAACTGCTCGGCCAGCGCCGCGAACACCTCTGCGATTTCCAGCCGCGCGAGGCTGGCGCCCAGGCAGTAGTGCGGCCCGGCGGCAAAGGCGAGGTGGCGCGCACTGTTCGGTCGGTCCCAGTCCAGGCGGTCCGGCTCAGGAAAGACCTCGGGGTCGCGGTTGGCCGCCCCCAGCAGCAGCTGCGTGAACGCGCCCGCCGGAAGCGTCTGCCCCCCCACGGTCAGCGGCGCGCTCAGGGCGCGGCCATCCACCTGCACAGGCGAGACCACGCGCAGCAGTTCGTCGGCCACGCCGGCGTGGCGGGGCTGCGCGACCAGGGCCGCCCAGGCGTCCGGCTGGCGCGAGAGTTCCAGCAGGCCGCCCGGAATCAGGTTGCTGGTGGTTTCGTGCCCGGCGGTGAGCAGCAGCACCGCGTTGGCCAGCAGTTCGTCGCCGCTCAGGCGCTCGCCGCCGTCTTCCACCGCCGCCATGGCCGAGAGCAGTCCTGGGCGGGGCCGGGCGCGCAGTTCGCCGGCCAGATCGCGAAAGTATGCGCGCATCTCTCGGGCGTCGGCGTCAATGCGGGCCATCAGTTCGGGGCTCTGGCTGGCGCTGCCCAGCAGATCGGCCACTGAAGCCGACCAGCGCACGAACCGCGCCTCGTCCTCGCCCGAGAGCCCCAGCATCCCCATGATCACGCGCGCAGGCAGCGGGTTGGCCAGCCCCGCCACCAGATCGGCCCCCGGTCCCTGCGCCCGCAGCCCGGTCAGGAGTTCGGCGATCAGGGCGCGCACCAGTTCGCGCTGCTCTTCAATGACGCGTGGGGTAAAGGCCGCCGACACCAGCCCCCGCAGGCGGGCGTGCGCGGCGCCGTTGCGGAAGATCATCATGGGTTGCAGCAGCCGCAGCCCGTCCGAGAGCGCCGCCGCCCCTTCCATTCCCCCGCCGCTAACCGCCCCAGAGAAGCGCAGCACCGCGCTGTTCACCGCGTGGCCGGTGAGGTACATGCCCACCCAGGTGCCGTGGTCCAGCCGCATCACCCCGCCCTGGCTCAGGGCGCGCACCCGCTCGTAGGCAGGGTAGGGATTGGGAATGTTGTCTGGGTGCCACAGCGCAGCGGCGGCGTCCTGAGCAGCGTGGGGCGGCGTGGGCTGGGTCATGGCCCCAGCGTGCGCCGTGTCTACTCGGCACACAAGGGCCGCTGCCGAGTAGAGGCGGCGTACCCTGAGGGTGTGGCCCAGGTCTTCCAACATGTCACCGACCCGGAAGCGGTCAAGGTGTTTCTCAACCTGACCTACCTGCCGGTGCTGGCGGCGCTGATGACCCGCGAATGGACGGTCTCGGCGCTGGCCGCGCACCTGGGGCTGGCGGTGAACGCCACGCACCACCGCGTGCGCCGCCTGGTGGCCGTGGGACTGGCCCAGGAAACCCGGCTGGAGGCGCGGCGCGGGCGCCCACTGCGCCACTACCGCGCGCCTTCAGCGCTGCTGGTGCCCTACCACTGCACGCCGCTGGACACGCTGGAAGACCTGATTGGCCTGCACGAGGACAGCTTTCAGGTGGCCTTTCAGCGGGCGGTGGTGCGCGCCGGGCTGGCGCTGGTGGACAACCGCAATGACATTGGCCTGCGGCTGTACGTGGAAGGCGATGAGGTGGTCTCGGACATCACACCCACGGCCGGGGCCTTCAGTTTCCGCGACCTGCTGCGCCCCGACGCCCCCGCCCTGCTGGCCAACCGGGGCCTGCTGCATCTGACCCGCGAGGACGCCAAGGCCCTGCAAACCGAATTGAGCGAGGTGCTGGCGCGCTACCTCCAGAAGACTGGGCCAGAGCCCTACCTCTTCCGCGTTGGGCTGGCGCCGGATCTGCCGGGCAGCGCAGGTTAGGACGGCCTACCCTCACGGGGCCAGATTCACCGGGAGAGCCTGCATCTTCGCAGGACCAGCAAGGTCATCTCCTGCTTCACCCACCTTTGAAAAGCGTCCCAACGTCACCCCACACTGCGCGGGCGGCCAGAACGCCTTCACCACTTACCACTCCCCACTTACCCCCTTCTCGTCACGCCGTCAGTGGTGAGCAGCGCGCCATACAACTCCGGGCGGCGGTCACGGAAAAATCCCATGCCAGCGCGGAACTTGCGGGCCTCGCGCAGGTTCAGGTCGTGCAGCAGGGCCCCTTCCTCGGTTTCCCCGAATTCGGCCACCAGTTCGCCGGTGTAATCGGAAATGAAGGAGTGCCCGTAGTAGGTCTGGGTCAGGTCGCCCACCGTTTCGGTGCCAATGCGGTTGGCGGCGCCCACGTAGCTGGAATTGCTGACCGCGTGGCCGATCATGGCGCGCTGCCACATGTGATGGCTGTTGGGGGTTTCCACCTCGGCGGGTTCGGTGCCAATGGCGGTGGGGTACAGCAGGAAGTCGGCGCCCTGGAGCATCATGACCCGGGCGGTTTCGGGGTACCACTGGTCCCAGCAGATGCCCACGCCCACGCGGCCGTAACGGGTGTCCCAGACCTTGAAGCCGGTGTCGCCGGGGTTGAAGTAATACTTTTCCTCGTAGCCGGGGCCGTCGGGGATATGGGTTTTGCGGTAGTTGCCCAGCACGCGGCCGTCGGCGTCAATGCACACCAGCGAGTTGTAGTGCGCCTGCCCGGCCCGCTCGAAGTACGACAGTGGCAGCACCACGCCCAGTTCGCGCGCCAGATTCTGAAAGCGGCCAATGAAGGGGTGGCCTTCTTGCGGGTGGGCCAGGGCAAAGTAGTCCTCGCGCTCCACCTGGCAGAAGTACAGGTTCTCGAACAGTTCGGGCAGCAGGATGACCTGCGCGCCCTGTTTGGCGGCGTCCCGCACATGGGCCTCGGCGCGGGCCACGTTGTCGTCTAACTGGTCGGTGACGTGCATCTGCACGACGGCGAGTTTCACAGTCTCCGGGGTGCTCATGCGCCCCACGCTACCGGATGAAGGGGCAGGCAATGGTGCGCGCGTCCTTGGCTGAGGGCGGCGTGAAGGGCGCCCACACTTTTCCGGGGCCCCTGACGCGCCTTCAGGCTGCTGGGCCACGCCAATATCTTGGTTGTGGTTCGCCGCGCGGTGGCGTGCTGCAGGCAGGGTGGCAAGGAGCATGGGACTGCCTCTTGGGCCCCCGCCGCCGGGCCTCTAGACTGGGCCCGATGGACCGCCGCCGCCTGGTCACGCTGCTGGCCCTGATGGTGGGGCTGGTGGGCTTCGGGACGGTGGGCTACCGGGTGCTGGAAGGCTGGAGCTGGCTGGACTGCCTGTTCATGACGGTCATGACCCTGACGACCGTGGGCTACGGGGCGCCGGGCCCGCTGCACGAGAGCGGCAAGGCCTTCAGCGTCTTTTTAATGCTGGTGGGCATTGGCCTGATGCTGTACCTGCTGACCCTGCTGGCCGAAACCCTGGTGCGCGCCGCCACCGACCCCGATCTGGCGCGGCGGCGCAAGGAGAAGCGAATCATGACCCTGAGCAACCACACGATTGTCTGCGGCTACGGGCAGGTGGGCGAGGCCGTCAGCGTGGCCCTGCGCGGCGCCCGGCGCGAGGTGGTGGTGATTGACCCCCGGCCCCAGCACCTGGACTGGGCCCAGACCCAGGGCCTGCACACCATCGTGGGCGACGCCACCGACGAGGACGTGCTGCGCCGCGCAGGCGTGGAGCAGGCCGCCTCGCTGGTCACGGTGATCAACAGCGACCCCAGCAACCTGTACGTGGTGCTCTCGGCCAAGGGCCTGAACCCGGCCATCCGGGTGATTGCGCGCGCCAGTGACGAGGCCGCCGCCCGCAAGATGCGCCGCGCCGGGGCCGACGAGGTCATCAACCCCTACCAGCTCAGCGGCAACCGCATCGCCGCCATGATGCTGGCCCCGCGCCTGAGCCGCCTGCTGAGCGGCGACGTGAGCAGCGAGCACTTCACCATCCGCGAACTGGGGGTGCCGCCCGCCCTGGTGGGGCGCACGGTGGCCGAACTGGGCCGCGAAACCGGCGCGCTGGTGGTGGCGGTGTGGCGCGCGGGCCAGCCCATCCGCAGCCGTCCCGAAGAGGTACTGCGCGAGGGCGACGCCGTGCTGGTGGCCGGCGCCGCCGCCGAGGTGGAAGCGGTAGAAAGCCTGCGCGGGGGCGGGTAGGCGCCGGGCAGGGCGGGTGCTACCGTGCCCCCATGACCGACCTGTATTTCGATTTCCTATGCCCCTACGCCTGGCGCGGGGTGGAACTGGCCGCCGCCCTGCGCGCCGGGGGCGAACGGTTCTGGTTGCGCCACTACTCGCTGGTGGAGGGCAACCACCCCGGGAACGCCACCGAGTTGACCTGGCGCCTGACCGAGCAGCCGGGCCGCGAGGGTGCCCCGCACCAGCAGGGCAGTCTGCGCGCCTTCGTGGCCTCGCACGCAGCGGCGGCGCAGGGCGAAGAGGGCCACTGGGCCTTCACGTTGGCCCTGTACCGCGCCGTGCACGAGGACAAGCAGCCGCTGGAAGACGCCACCATCATGGCCGCCGCCGAGACCGCAGGCCTGGACCTCGCGGCCTTTGAGCGGGCCCTGGCGGACGACGACGCCCGCCGCTCAGAGCTGCGCGCCGAACTGGACGCCGCTCGCGAGGTGGGCGTGTTCGGCACCCCCACCTTTGTCCTGCCGACCGGCGAGGCCGCCTACTACCGCTTTGAAACCCTGACCCGCGACCCCGCCATCGCCCGCGAGTGGTGGACCCTGTACCGCACAGTCCTGACCAGCGAGGCCGAGATTGGCACCATCAAGCGCGCGAAAAACCGTGCGCCGCGCAAGGGGGGCGTGAAGCCCTGAGGGGGCCATGGGCCATGAGCTCTGAGCCATGAGGAAAAGCGGCACCCATTGGCCATCTGCCATTTGCCATCTGCCGCCCGCCTCCCCCAACGCCCCCTGAACCGTGCTCCCATCCCCCGGTGCCCCGCGCCGCCTAGCCTCGGCGCATGACGCTGAGTCTGCCCCAGGCCCCCGCCGGCCCCTCGCCCATTCACGACCTCGCCGGCCTGACGCTGGAGGTCAACCAGCTGGCGCGGGGGGTGCGCTTTTATGGGCAGGTGCTGGGGCTGCCGCTGTTGCACCTGGATGAGGAAAGGCAGGTGGCCCAGCTGGCGGTGAACCGCGCGCAGGCCCTGACCCTGTGGCGCCCGGTCACGCGCCAGCCCAACGAGCCGTGGCTGGGGCCGCTGCGGGCCCGGGGCGGCAGCCACGTACATTACGCCTTTCAGATTCGCCCGGAAGACCTGCCACGCTGCCGCGCGTTGCTGGACGCCCACGGCCTGCCCTGGCAGGAGATCAACCTGGGCACGCCTGAAGCCCCGGACCCCACGCTGTACTTCTTCGACCCGTTTGGGCATGGCCTCGAACTGCGAGCCGTGAACCGCCTGGACGCGCGCCAGCCCGCGTGCCCAGTGCCCGAAGAACCCTTGCAGCCCCAGCCCCACGCCCTGCCGGTGCTGGGACTGCGCGAGGTGGCGCTGGCCTTTGGTGATTACGACGCCATGAAGGCCCGCCTGCCCCGTGCCTACGGCTTCGCGCTGGCCAAGGAGCAGCCGGACCGCAACTTCGCTCAGTTCACCCTGGGCCCCGCGCCCGAGCCGGACGGCAACGGCACGCCCCGCCGCTGGCTGTACGCCTGGGACCCGCAGGTGGGGCTGGCCGACATGCTGGGCGGCGACCACGCCCACGTCACCTTCTACGCTGATGTGGCGGCGGTGGCGCAGCGCGCTCAGGCCGAGGGCCTGCCCTGCGTGACCCAGGGCGAGCGGCTGGCCGTGCGCGACCCCGAAGGCCATGTGTTCGAGTTCCGCCCATTGCCCCAGGAGCTGTAAAGGGAAGGGTCCCGCGCTGGGCCCCTCCCGTTGTCAGCCCCTCGCCCCCCGGATTTCTAAGGAGAAATGCCCGATGAACACAGCGTCTTACCCCTCCCCCCTTGTGGGGGAGGCTGGGAGGGGGGTTCACGAGCTAAGCGTTCCAGACACTCTTCTTTTGCCACCCTCTTGCCCTGACTCAAAACGTGTTCGCACCAGTACACCAGTGCCAAGGGGCGCGGGGTGACGCTGGGAGCGTCTGGCTTCGATCACCACCTGCTCTAGAGTTCCCCTTCGTTTCCCGCCCTATCCCACTTCTGGCAGGCCCAGTCGCCGCGCCACCTCGCCTCTGGGTTGGCTCAGGCCGCTCCGCACATCCATATAGGCGCGGTACACCTCGTCGGCGCTGTGGATCAGCACCGCCAGCACGCCGTGTTCATCCACCTGCATGCCCTGAAGGCGGAAGCCAGCGCGCAGCTTGGGCACCAGCACGGCATTGTTGGTGAGGTGGTGGTGGCTGCGAATCAGGGGGTAGCCTTCGCCGTGCAGGGCCACCATGACCAGCGGCAGCAGGCGGCGGTACACGCCCCGGCCCCGGTGCGCGGGCAGCAGCGCCGTATTCACCATGTAGGCGGTGCGGCTGTCCCAGGCGCGGCTGGCCTGCCAGCCAGCCACCGTGCCCTGGTGGGCGATCAGCCACGCCCACAGGGGTCCACGCGGCGCCGCCGCTGCGGGCGCCCCGGCCCAGTCAAACGACACCGTGCTGTACGCGAAGGGTTCCAGCCGGCCGTACACCTCGCGGTACAGTTCCGGCGAGACGCGGTGCAGGCTGTACCCACCGCCCAGGTCGGTGCCGGGGTCAGCCTCTGCGGAGAGAGGAATAGCGAGGGCCTCGGAAGACGGCGGCGCCGGCACATCCGGTAAGCCCAGGCGCCGCGCCGTCTCGCCCTGTGCGCGCTGAAAGCCGCTGCGCACATGCATGGCGTCCCGGTAGGTGTCATCCATCGACAGGGTCAGCGCCGCGTTCAGTCCGCCTTCGTAGGCATTCAGCCCCTGCAGGAAAAACCCAGCCCGCAGCTTGGGCACCAGCACCGCGTTGTTCGTGGCGCGGTGGTGGCTCTGCACCAGCGTGAAGCCCGCCGCCCGAAAGGCCGCCAGCAGGTGCGGCAGCAGCCGGGTGTACAGGCCCTGTCCCTGGTGGGCGGGCAAGATCCCGGTGTCGGCCATGTACACCGTGCGTTCGTCGCGGGCGTGGGCGTGGTGCCAGCCGATCAGCTCGTCGCCCCGGTAGACCCCCCAGTTCCACGCGTTGCCCAGCGGCGGGGCGTCACGGGTGGGCGGGTCGAAGGCGTACAGCGAGTTGCCGCCGAAAATCTGGTCTTCCAGGCGCGCGCAGGCGGCGCGGTACTCGGCCAGCGAGATGGGACGGGCGTGATAGCCGCCGCCCAAGTCCATTACTCCGGCTTCCACGGCTGGCCTGCGGGCTGCTGCTGCGTCACGCAGTGAAACGAGCCGCCGCCCTCAATAATCGCGCGGCTGCTCAGGCCAATCACCTCGCGGCCGGGGAATAGCGGGGTCAGCACCTCCAGCGCGCGGGCGTCGTTGGGGTCGCCGTACTGGGGCACCGCCACAAAGCCGTTGCCAATGTAGAAGTTGGCGTATGTGGGGGGCAGGCGGCCCTCGGCGCCCTCCAGGCGGTGGGCGGGCAGGGGCAATTCCACAATCCGGAAGGGCTGCCCGCCCAGGTCCGTCATGGCCTGCAGGTCGGCCAGATTCTTGGCCATGACCGCGTGGTTGGGGTCGGCGGGATTGCTCTCCACACTGGTCACAATGGTGCGCTCGTCGGTGAAGCGGGTGATGGTGTCAATGTGGCCGTCGGTATGGTCGTTCTCTAAGCCGCCGTCCAGCCACAGCAGCTTGCGCACGCCCAGCATGTCGTTCAGCAGCAGGGCGTAGCCCTCTTCGGTCAGGCCGGGGTTACGGGTCTCGGTCAGAAAGCACGAGCGCGTGGTCAGGCCCACCCCGGCGCCGTTGACCTCCAGGCCGCCGCCTTCCAGCACAAAGGGCAGGGCCCAGCGGTGCACGCCCAGGTGCCCCGCCACGTAGGCCGGCACGCGGTCATCGTTGTGCCACTCGAACTTGCCGCCCCAGGAATTGAATTTCCAGTCGGTCAGGGCCACTTCCCCGCCGCGCTGCACGAAAATGGGGCCGTTGTCGCGCACCCACACGTCGTCCAGCGGCACGCGGTGAAAGGTCACGTCGGCGCCCTGCAGGCGGGCGCGGGCGTCGGTGTCGCTCTCCTCGTCGCGCACCAGCAGGTGCACATGCTCAAAGCGGGCGATGGTGCGCACCAGCTCCGCAAATTCGCCGCGCACGGCCTTCAGGTGCCCAAACCACAGCTCGTCGTCGGCGGGCCAGCTCAGCCATGTGGCGGCGTGGGGCGCCCATTCGGCAGGCATGGCAAACCCCAGTTCGCGCGGGGTGGGGTCCTGGGCAGGGGAGAGGTCAGACATGGGCGCAGGCTAGAGCAGGTTGTGGGTTGTGGGAAGTGGGGCTGGGCGTGGGCAGCGCCTGCGCTCCCTCAGGTGAGGCGGCCAGCGTCAGGGCGTCCTGTTAGGGTCAAGCGGTGAAGCGCTGGCTTTCCCTGTCCCTGTTCGTCTCTGTGGTCGCTGGCAGCGCGCAGATCAGCCCACCGGCCCCTTCTGATGCCCAACTGCTGGCCGGCGCCAGGACCTTTTTCGGTACGTACTTAGCCGCCCACCAGGCCAAGGATGCCGGGCGTGTTGCGGCGCTTTACCACGACGCCGCGCGAATCATCGTGACGCGGCAGAGCGCGGCCAACGGCAGCCGAACACTTGAGTTTTCAGGCGTGCAGTACAAAAAACTGCTCCTGAGCGTGCCCCTCACCGAGGCCCCGGACCGTTACCTCAACCCGGCCTACCGGGTGCTGGGGGACGGCGCGGTGCAGATCACCAGTCAGCGGCAGAGCATGAGCCGGGGGTACACCGCGCCCCATGTGCTGTTCCTCCGGGCCGATGCGGCGGGACGGTTCTGGATCATGGCGGAACAGGCCATTCAGAAGGTGCCGTAAGCCCCGGCTTTACTCACGCACGTCGGTGTACTGGGGCGGGCCCGCCGGCGGGGCCGGATGGGCGGCCCAGGTCTGAAACGGTGGCGGCGCCAGCGTGTGCAGTCGTTCGCCACCCAGGTCCGTGCGGCTGATCCACGCGCTGACCCCTAGAACCGTGAGGCCCTGCGCCCGCAGGAACGCGGCGGCGGTTCGCGCGTCCCTGCCGGTGCAGATCAGGTCGTCCACGTACACGGCGCGGTGGCCAGGGGCCGGCACATGCATGCGGTGCCACGCGGGGACTGGTTGCAAGGCCAAAAAGGCCACGGGCAGCCCCAGGTGCCGCGCCACAAACGTGGCCAGCACCGCCCCGCAGGCCGGGGCCCCCACCAGCAGCGTGGCCCCGGGAAAGTGCCCAGCAATAGCCTGCGCCTGCCACGCCGCCACCCGGTCCAGCTGCGCCGGGTCGCGCATGATCTCGCCCTTCTCAATCCAGCCGTCAGCGATCAGGCCGTTGCGAAAGTGGGTCAGGCCAGGGCGCAGGGCGCCGCCCGCCTGCAGCAACGGCAGCAGGCTCCCGGAAACGGCGCTCACCGTCAGCCGATCAGGGGGCTGTCGCCGTTGCCCGCCAGCGCGCGGAAGCTGGCGGCCTTCTGCCCCAGGCCCATGCGGTCGTAGCAGCCCGCCAGTTTCAGGGCAAAGAACTCCACGGCGCGGCAGTCTTCACGGCGCTCGGCCGCTTCCAGGCAGGTGCGGTAGTGCAGCACAGCGAGGTGGTACTGGGCCGAGGCGGCGGCGTGTTCGGCACGGCAGTGGCTCATGCGGAGGGACACGATGTCGCTCGGAACGGTGCTCGCTGCGGACATACCCGGCAGTGTAGCCACACCCGGGCCAGGATGAATGCAAGATGAATCAGGTTTGCAGCGCCAGATTGTGCGTCCCGCACGCTGTTTTTCCGCTATAGCCGAAATGAGACGACGAGATTTTTTACACTGCTGGGTCATCTGTCCTGCTGCCAAGGGGCTTATTCACAGAGGGGCCGCGCCAAAAAAAGCCCCTTGTGGGCTCAGCCCACCACGCGGGCGCGTACCGTCAGGTCCGGCAGGTTCACGTCCGTTAGTTCCACCTGCACCTCCTGCCCGGCGGGCACGGCGCTGCTGAGGGCCACGTCATAGGCCAGTTCGGGAATCAGCAGGGTGGCCTGGGGCCCGCGCCGCTCCACCACCACGGCGGGCCACACGCGCCCCGGCTGCGCGGCCACAAAGCGCAGGGTGTGGTGGCGGCGGCTGAGGCGCTCGGCCTGCCGGGTGGCGTCGGCGTTCATCTGGGCCTGGGCCACGCGGGCGGCCACCGCTTTGCCGCTCAGGGGCTCGGCGCCGGTCAGGTGGGCGCGCAACTGCTGGTGCACCACCAGATCCAGATAACGGCGCATGGGGCTGGTGGCCTGGGCGTACAGGTCCAGGCCCATGCCCGCGTGTGGCCCCGGCGCGGGCTGAAAGCGGGTGCGGGCCAGGGTCTTGCGCCGCGCCCAGTGGGCGCTGAGGGTGTCGCCGCGCACGTCGCGGTGCGGGGGGTCCTGGGTGGCAAAGGGCAGGGCCAGTTCGTGGTCGTCGGCGTAGATGGCCGCCGCCCAGCCGGCCAGGGTCATGCACTCCTGCACCACGGCGCGCATGTCCGGCTTGGGCAGCGGGGTCACCACGGCACCGCTTTCGTCGGCCTTCACACGCACCTCCGGCAGATCAATGGTCAGGGCCCCTTCGGCCTCGCGCAGGGCCCGGCTCTGGGCCGCCAGCCGCGCCAGCGTCACGAACGGTTCCTGCCCGGCGTCCAGCGCCGCCTGCGCCCCCGTGTAGGTCAGCCGGGTCACGCGCACGGTGGTCAGGGCCACGTCCACGGCGTCGGCGTTGCCGTCCTGATCCAGATCCAGGCTGATGCTCAGGGCCGGGGTGGTGGGGTGCAGGCCCAGGCCCGCCTGCGCCACCAGGGCGTCGGGCACCATGCCCACCGTCTGGTCGGGCAGGTACAGGGTGGCGCCGCGCGAACGTGCTTCCAGGTCCAGGTCGCTGTCGGGGGCAATCAGCGCCGCCACATCCGCCACATGCACCCACAGCCGGGTCCCGCCCCCCGGCAGGGGCTCCACCGCCACCGCGTCGTCGGGGTCGCGGTTGCCCTCGTCGTCAATGGCGTAGCTCTGCAACTGGGTCAGGTCCAGGCGCGGCTCCTCGGGAAAGGGCGGCACCGGCAGCGTCACGGGCTGCAGGGCCGCGCCCAGCCGATCGGCGTAGGGCGTGCGCGCCTCATCCCACAGCCCCGCACGCAGCAGCAGGGCGTGGGCCGCCTGCGGGGTTTCCGGCAGTTTCAGGTCGCGCAGGGTGCGGCTTTTGTCCTGTTTGCCCCGGGCCAGCAGTTCCACTTCGGTGCGCTGGGCCGGTGTGAGCTCGGGCATGGTCATGCTTCAGAGGATAGGGGAGGACAGAGGTAGAGGGGATGGCAAGCGGAGGTTTCACTTTAGGTAAGGCTGGGTTGTTAGGGACGGAAGCAAAGTATGGAGAGTGGTGTGGAATAGCTTGGTTGATCTGCTCACCGGACAACTAGCAAAAGCTGTGCTGGTCACAAAATTTTCGCTGCTTGTGTCTACCTGACCCTCTCGCATGGCGTCCTCTACTGGGCTAGAACAGCCTGCGCCTCAACCCCAACTTTCTAAATATGGAAATTTTAGATTGACAATCACTCAAACTTATGTTTCTATATTTGTAAAGGAGACGAGCATGAATGAACAGCATCCGCAGGACGACTTCCGTTCGCACGTTCAACGTCTGGTGGCCGAAGGCAAACTCACCGCCGAGGAAGCCAGAGGGCTGCTCGAAGAGACGGCGCCTGGCTCAGACCTGCCGCCGGTCAGCCTGGACAGCTCCGCGACCCTGCCCCCACCCCAGGCCGAACACGCCCTGCACCTGCTGGTCAAGGGCTACAGCCTGACGGTGGTGCAGGACCCGGCCCTGGGTGCGCCGCACCTCAGCGCCAACGAGGAAGGACGCCTGACCCTGGAACAGACCCCGCAGGGCTGGCGGGTGGCGCGTGTGCCCGGCTCCATGCAACACACCGGCCCCGGCCAGGGCAGCCTGAAGGCCATCCTGACTGTGCCCTTCACCCCGGGCCATGTGCGCGCCGAAGTGAACGGCGGCAACCTGACCCTGCCCGATCTGGCCGGCGACATGCGCGCCGAAGTGAACGGCGGCAACGTGCGCATGGGCCGCGCGGCCAGCCTGCGCGCCGAGGTGAACGGCGGCAACCTGACTGCCGCTGAACTGGGCGGCCCCACCCACCTGCGGGTGAACGGCGGCAACCTTTCCCTGAAAGGTGCGCGCACCCTGGACGCCAGCGTGAACGGCGGCAACCTGAAATGGGCGGGCGTCCTGAGCGGCGGCGATCACCGCGTGGAGGTCAACGCGGGCAACGCCACCCTGTACCTGCAAGAAGGCAGCAGCGTGCGCCTGGACGCCAGCGTCACCGTGGGCAACTTCCGCGCCGACTTTCCCACCCAGCGCCAGGGCGGCTTCCTGAACACCCGCCACCACGGCCAGCTGGGCAGCGGCGACGCCATCCTGCACAGCAAAGTGGCCGCCGGCAGTCTGAAGGTGGTGACCCAGTGATGAAACTTCCCGCCCACTCGCTGCCGGTGGCGCTGCCGCCGGTCAGCACGGACGCCCGCGCGTGGCTGCGCCGCGCCTGGGCCCGGCTGGTGCGCCCGCCCAGTGCCGAAGACTGCCTCGCCCGGCAGCGCCTGCGCGCCGAGGTGCGGGCCGAGTACGACGCCCGGCTGGACCTGTATCTGGCGGCCACGCTGCGCAGCGCCCCCGCCCGTCACCCCTGGGGAGAGCGGCCATGAAAGAAAAGATCAAGCGCATTCTGGACCTGATCCGCGCCGGCAAGCTGACGCTGGACGACGCCGCGCCGCTGCTGGCCGCCCTGAGCCCCAAACTGGCCCTGACCGACAGTGACCGCGAACTGCTGAGCGCCCTGCTCTCCCGCGAGGAACTGGACAGCGCCCAGGTGGCCGAACACCTGATGCTGCTGCGTGGGGTGCGTGACGCCGCGCCGGGCGCCCCCTTTCCGCCCCAACCGCCCCGCCCCCCCTCCGGCCCGCGCGTGGTGGTGGGTGGCCGCCCCGGGCCCCGCATGGACCGCTTTGTGGACCGCCTGACTGGAGGCATAGACGCCATGGTCGAGAACATCACGTCTCAGGTTGAACGCGAGGTGTCGCAGTTTGAGCGCCACATGCACGGCGACGGCCCCCAGCCCGGCCCCAGCCGCTCGGCCCGGGTGCTGCGTATCCAGGTGGAATCCCAGCACGGCGACGAGTTCAGCGCCAACATTCCCGTGAGCCTCGCCGCCCACCTCGACAAGTTGATTCCGCCCCACGGCCGCGCCGCCCTGGAAAGCGCCGGCTTCACCCTCGAAACCCTGCAACTGCTCATCGAGGCCAACCCCGCCCCCGGCCCCCTGATTGACGCCGAGGACCAGCACGGCAACGAAGTCCACATTGCGCTGAAGTGAGCGTGCGGCAGATGGCACATGGCCTGGAGACCCGGGCCATCTGCCATTTGCCACCGGCCATCTGCCTAAAGTGAGGCCCTATGCGTCCCCTGCCCCTGCCCTTTCCCGATGAAACCGAGGCCCCGCTGGTCACCGAGCTGCGTTTTCCCACCAGCGGCGTGACGGTGCGCGGGGTGTTTGAACTGAACGAATTTGCGGTGCTCAGCCCGGAAAATCTGGAGTTCCTGCGCCTGTACATCCGCGTGCGCGGCAACCTGAAAGAGGTCGAGCGGGTGCTGGGCCTGAGTTACCCCACCGTGCGCGCCCGTTTCGACACCCTGCTGCGCGCCATCGGCTACGAACCGGAGCAGGCCGACCCCCAGGCCGAAGTGCTGGCCAGCCTGGAACGCGGCGAAATCACGCCAGACGAGGCCGCGCGCAAGCTGCGGCGGTAGAGGGCTGGGGCCATGAGCCATAAGCCATGAGCCATGAGCCATGAGCCATGAGCCAGTTTCCCTCAGAGACCGGCGGCCACAGTCCCCAGGTCTGTCCACACCATGCGCACCTCGCGCAGTTCGCCGCCGGGGATGGGCTGCACCTTCTCGCCGGCCTCGGCCGCGCCCTGGCGGGCGTACCACTGCCGCGTGGGATTCACGTCCAGCACCCACAGGGCCATGCTCTGCGCGCCGCGTGCCTGCAGGGCGTCGGCCACGGCGCGCAGCAGGGCCCGGCCTGTGCCCCGCCCCTGAACGGCGCGGCGGCTGTACAGCGTGAACAGTTCGGCGTCGTAGCCCTCGTGGTCGCGCGGGGCGCCCGCCGAGGCAAAGGCGATCACCGCGCCCGCGTCCTCGGCCACCAGCACGGCGTCCTGGCCCGCCGCGATGTTCTGGGCCCAGAAGGCGGCCCGGCGCTCGCGCTGCGCGTCGTCGGTCATGCGCGCCAGAAAATCGGCAGGCATCAGCCCCGCGTAGGTTTCGCGCCAGCTCCCCGTATGAATGGCCGCAATGGCCGGGACGTCCTGCAGCGTGGCCGGGCGGATGGTGGGCATGGGGCGAGTGTAGTGGGGAGGCGGGGCAAGCGGGGGCGAGGTTGCGCGCGGGGCGCTACGGGCAACGGCGTCGAGGGGTCAAGAAGTGGAGGAGTCGAGAGGGTACTGGCCCGCGCTGGGCAGCTGGAACGCCGGACATTGCGGGGAAGCTCCGCCCCTCTTTGACCCTTAGACCCTTCGACTCTTAGACCCTTTGACCAGCGCCCCGGCGCCCTCAGCTGCCCTGCTCGATATACCGCTTCAGCGCGTCCATCCGCACGATGATCGGCGTGCGGGCGCGGACAATCGCGCCGTCCTGCTTCAGCTTGCCCAGCGAGTGGCTGACCGTTTCACGGGTGGCGCCCACCATGCGGGCAATGTCTTCCTGGTTCAGCTTCAGGTTCAGTTCCACGCCCTGGCTGTGGGGGCGGCCAAATTCACGCGCCAGGCGGTAGAGAAGGCTGGCGACGCGCTCCGGGGCGCTGTAGGCGCTCACCGTGGCGGTCCAGGCCTGCGCTTCAAAGAGGCGGGCGGCCATCAGGCGAATGAGCTTCATGGCCAGATCCGGCTTGCTGCCCAGCAGCTTTTGCAGTTCGCTGCGCGGCAGCACGATCAGGGTGGTGCGTTCCAGCGCCTCGGCCTGGGTGGGGCGGCGCTCTTCGGGTTGCAGCAGCAGTTCACCAAAGGTGTCGTGCTGGCCGATGACGCCCAGAATCGCTTCCTTGCCGTTGGGAAACAGCTTGCTGATTTTTACCAGGCCGCTGCGCACGAAGTACAGCGCGTCGGCCGGGTCGTCCATGCGGTAGATCACTTCGCCGGGCCCATACGAGCGGTAGGGCGTGCTGGCCGCCACGCGCTCCAGTTCGGCAAGTTCAAGGTCGGCGAACAGCTCCGTTCTCTTGAGGTGCCAGACCAGGCTCGGATAGTTCATGATTCTTCACAATACCCGAAAATGCGCCCCCCGCCCGGGGCTGCCCCCGCCGCCAGGCAGCTGCATGAAGGGGCGATCAGCCCCGCCGCTCTGCCCGGCTGGGGAGAGGGCCACGGCGAGACAGCAGCCCACCTCACATGACATTCGCCCCGGAACGTTTTATACTCGGTTCAACTAACAGTGCCGGGTGGCGTCCCCCAGGGGCGAAACCCCACACACGGAGGACACCAACTATGCCCACCTACAAAGCCCCCCTGCGCGACATCAAGTTCCTGATGAACGAGCTGCTGGACGCCCCCGGCCAGCTGGCCCAGATGCCCTACTACGCCCAGAACGAGACGGCCGACGCCGATCTGCTGAGCCAGGTGCTGGACGAGGCCGCGCGCTTCGTGGAAAGCGAACTGGTGCCCCTGAACGCTGTGGGCGACAAGGAAGGCTGCACCCGCCACGAGAACGGCGACGTGACCACCCCCACCGGCTTCAAGGCCGCGTACCAGAAGTACACCCAGGCGGGCTGGTCCGCGCTGGACGCCGACCCCAACTACGGCGGCCAGGGCATGCCTCACCTGATCAGCAACGTGCTGGTCGAGATGATGAACTCCGCGAACGTGGCCTGGGCCATGTACCCCGGCCTGTCACACGGCGCCTACTCCGCCCTGCATGCTGTGGGCAGCGACGAGCTGAAGAACCTGTACCTGCCCAAGATCGTTTCGGGCGAGTGGACTGGCACCATGTGCCTCACCGAGCCCCACGCCGGCACCGACCTGGGCATGATCCGCACCAAGGCCGCCGACAACGGCGACGGCTCCTACAGCATCACCGGCACCAAGATCTTCATCTCGGCAGGTGAACACGACATGGCCGAGAACATCGTGCACCTCGTGCTGGCCCGTCTGGACGGCAGCCCCGAGGGCACCAAGGGCATCTCGCTGTTCCTGGTGCCCAAGTTCATCCCGACCGCCGATGGCCGCGTGGGCCAGCGCAACGGCGTGGTGTGCGGCAGCCTGGAACACAAGATGGGCATTCACGGCAATGCCACGGCCGTTCTGAACTTCGACGGGGCCAAGGGCTGGCTGGTCGGCGAAGTGAACAAGGGCATGAACCACATGTTCATCATGATGAACGCCGCGCGACTGGGCACCGGTCTGCAGGGCCTGGGCCTGGGCGAGGTGGCCTACCAGAACGCCCTGGCCTACGCCAAGGACCGCACCCAGATGCGCCACGAGCCCCGCGTGAACCCCAGCGAGCAGGCCGACCCCATCATCGTGCACCCCGACGTGCGCCGCATGCTGCTGACCGGCAAGGCTTACAGCGAAGCTGGCCGCGCCATGGCCATGTGGCTGGCCCTGAGCCTGGATACCGAGCACCACCACCCCGACGAGGCCAAGCGCAAGGAAGCCGCCGATCTGGTGGCCCTGCTGACCCCCATCGCCAAGGCCTTCATGACCGACAACGGCTTCAACGTGGCGGTGCAGAGCCAGCAGGTCTTCGGCGGCCACGGCTACATCCAGGAGTGGGGCATGGAGCAGTTCGTCCGTGACGCCCGCATTGGCCAGATCTACGAGGGCACCAACGGCATTCAGGCGCTGGACCTGCTGGGCCGCAAGGTGCTGATGGACGGCGGCAAGAAGCTGCAGAAGCTGGCCGGCACCCTCCAGGCCTTTGTGGAAGAGCACGAGGACGACGAGGCCATCGGCGAGTACGTGTCGCAGCTGGGCAAGGCCGCGCAGCAGCTGGGCTCGCTGACGATGGTTGTGGGCCAGAAGGCCATGCAGGAGGGCGGCGCCGACGAGGTGAACGCCGCTGCGGTGGACTACCTGCGCTTCTTCGGCCACGTGGTGTACGGCTACCTGTGGGCCCGCATGGCCAAGATCGCCCAGGACAAGATTGATGCCGGTCAGGACAAGGACGGCTTCTACCTTGCCAAGGTGCAGACGGCCCGGTTCTACTTCGCTAAGCTGTTCCCCGAGATCAAGACGCTGGCCACCACCATCAAGGCCGGCAACGAAACCCTGGCCGTGGACGACCGCGTGTTCGGCCTGGACAAGCAGCTCGTCGGCGCGTAAGCCGCAACCAAATCTTCGGGGCCTGTCCATTGTGGCGGGCCCCTTTTCTTGGGCCGGGCGTCAGGCTGGGTCAGCGCCCAGAAAGCTGTTCACGGCACGCGACAGGCTGCGGTGGGGCGTGTCCTCGGCGCGGAAAGCCAGCACGGCCAGGGTGCAGGGCACCCCGCCGGCGCTGTGGCCTTCCGCCTGGGCTTCCTCCAGCAGGGCGCTCAGGGCGCGGGCCAGCTGCCGGTATCGCTGTGGGCTCAGGTGCAGCGTCAGGCGGTCCAGATGGGCCGGGTGGCCCTCGGGGCTGGGCGCGTCGGGCGGGGTCATGGGCGGGGCCGGATGGTGGGCATCCCCAAAGCCGTACACATCCTCCTCGCCGTCATGGACCAGGGCCCAGGACCGCTCGTAGGCGCGCAGGAAGCCACCGCTCAAATCCTGCAGGTCAGCGGTGCCGTTGCCTTGCGCGTCGCCGGGCGGCAGCAGCGTCATGGGGACGCGAAATTCGCGGGCCGCCAGCTGAAAGTACACCCGTCCACCTTCGCGCCGCTGCTCGAACAGCAGCCCGCAATCCGTCAGGCGCCGGGCGTGGTGGTGCACGAGGTTGGCCGCCATGCCAGCCCGTACCGCCACCTCACTGGGCGACTGCGGCTGCACGAACAGGCCCAGAAAAGCGTGATGCTGGTGCAGCGCGCGGGCCGCTGAGGGATCGGTGATCTGCAGGGACGCCTGTGGGGTCATGCCCGGCAGTGTGAAGGGCCGCGTTTCAGTGGGCCAGGGGCAGGGCTGAAATGTGGCCGGTCTGGTTCCTGTGTCCTTAAAGGCCCGGAATCGGCACCGCCACGGGGCGGATGGGCTGCCCCTGATCCTGGGCGGTGTTCAGCAGCGTGTTCATGCGGCGGTTGAGGTCATGAAGGCCGGCCTCGTTGAAGCGGCCCCGCTGCAGGTCACGGCCCACGGCGCCCAGGGATTGCCCGAAGCCGGGCAGCAGGGAACCAATCTTGTTCAGGAAAGGGTCTTTGGTGTTGCGCGTCATCTTGACGGCGGCGTTCACCTGATAGGCCGCAAAGGCCAGCGCCAGCCCGGCCTTGACGATATTGGCGCGCTGCCCAGGTGCGCCCACCTGAAATTTGTACTGGCGGTAGGGCTTCCAGACCCAGGTGTTGAAGGCGTAGTACGCCGCGCCCAGGTGAAAGACGAACTTGGCTTTTTCGGCCACGGTGGCCTGCGCCTGCTGGGTCGGGGCCGCCACCAGCAGCGCGCCGGCCAGCAGAACAGATGTGCGACGTCGGGTCATGCGGCCAGTCTGGCGGGTTGGGTGCCCGGCCCAGATGAACCGAACTTGCAGGGGGCTGAAGCTGCGCTTGCCAGGGTCTTCATGCAGCCCACCTGCCCCTGGCCCCCGTGGCACACTGCGCCCACGCCCCACCCAGAGGTGCCCATGCCCCACACCACCCAACTCACCCCGGAAGGCCACGAGCGCCTGCAGCGCCTGTTGCAGCAGGAGTACGCCCGCTTGGAAGAAGCCCGCCGCGTGGTGCAGGAGCAAATGAGCGCCAACGACAACGAGAACCTGGGCCTCAGCGCCGCGCAGCAGGACCTGCTGGCCCTGCAGGAGCGCATTGCCGCGCTGGAAGACAGTCTGGCGCAGGCCACCGTGCTGGCGCCTGCCCCCGGCGCCCCCAATACCGCCCAGCTGGGCAGCCTGGTGACCTTGCAGGACGTGGCGTCCGGGCGCGAACGGCGCTTGCAACTGGTGGCACCCCTAGAGGCTTCGGCGGTGGCGGGCGAGCGGCCACGGGTGAGCACCGAGAGCCCGGTGGGGCAGGCCCTGCTGGGGCGCCGGGTGGGCGAGGCCTTCACGGTGAACCTGGGGCCACGAAGTGCCACCTACCGGGTGCTGAGCCTGGACAGTTGATGGTGATGCTCAGCGCAGGTACGCAGAGAGAAGGGTGCCCCTTCCTGGCGGAGGCACGGCAAAAAAGACCCCCGGAGGAATCATCCTTCCGGGGGTCTTCTGGTGGAGCTGAGGGGATTCGAACCCCTGACCTTCTGAATGCCATTCAGACGCGCTCCCAACTGCGCCACAGCCCCGAATTTCGGGCTCAGGAAAGGTAGCATTCCCGCAGCCAGCTTGTAAAGCCACCTGCGTGGGCCGCAACGGGCGCAACGTCGGGGCGCCATTGGGCGTATAAGAGGGATATGAGCCAGCCCTTCCGGGACGAGAGCGTTACCCCACTGCGGCCCAACTCGCAGGCCCCGGCCGGGCGGCCGGTGACCGCAGGCAAACTCGCCCTGGTGACGGGCGGCGGAGTGCTGGCGCTGGCGGCTCTGGGCGGCGCGGCGATGGCGCTGTTCAACGTGGCGCTGACCACCGTGACGCTGTGGGCCTTTCTGGTCGCCATTCTGGCCGTGGTTTTCCTGATGCCGGCCCTGATCCTGGCGCTGAATGCCGGGCGGGTGCGCGCCAAGGAGGGCGTGGCGCGCGCCATGCCCCTGGAAACCCTGATTGTGCAGCGCAAGCAGTTTGAGCAGCTGATTGGCGTGAAAGCCCAGCAGCTGCAGGAGGCCAACGGGCATCTGGAAGACTTCCGGCGCCTGATTGAGAGCAACCGCGCCGACATGGACGCTGCGGACATCGCGCGCTGGGAGGGCGACCTGCAGGTGAGCCGCGACGCTTTTGCCCGGGCCCAGACCCACCTGACCGACCTGCGCGCCGATCTGGCCGAATTCGACCGCCAGATCAAAAAGGCGCGTATTGACACCCAGCTGGCCCAGGCCAAGGGCAATGTGGCCACCGCCCTGCAGCAGGCCAAGCTGAGCGCCGAGGACCGCCACGTGACCGAAAGTGCCCTCTCCGAGATTGCCCGCCGCGCCGGACGCAACGCCGCGCTGCTGGATCAGGCGCTGGCGGCGGGTGAGGAAACCCGCACCAAGCGGGCGGGCGCATGAACCGCGCCGCGCGCATTGGCGCCCTGCTGGCCCTGATTCTGGTGGTGTGCGGCGTGGTGATCGTGCTGGACCAGCGCGGCGCCACCGCCGGCAGCCCCCCCGCTGGGCCAGCGGCCACCCCAGCCACCTCGGCCCCGGCCACCCCGCAGGACCCGGGCGGCTACGGCGGCCTCAAATAACCCCCTTTTCAGGAGTTCCTATGAAGCGACGCCTGCTGTCTCTGGCCACCCTGCTGCTGTGCGCCCCCCTGAGCGGGGCCGCCACGCCCACCTTTCTGAATGTGGCGACGGGCAGCTCAACGGGCACCTACTCCACCATGTTCAAGAACATTGGCAAGGTGTGCACCCAGAGCGCCTACCTGAAAGAACGCGGCACCAGCGGCAGCCTGGAGAACATTGACCTGCTGCTGGGCAACGAGGTCTCGCTGGCCTTTGTGCAGAGCGATGTGCTGAAGGCCAAACAGCAGATTGACGGGGACACACGGGTTCAGAACATCAAGGCCCTGCTGCCGCTGCACAGCGAAGAGGTGCACCTCTTTGCCAAGCCGGTGGTGCAGAAGCGCGACCTGCTGGGGCGCGTGACCACCACGGGCGTGGGCACCTTCAACGACCTGAAGGGCAAGCGCGTGGCGGCCTGGGGCGGCAGCATCATTACAGCCCGGGTGCTGAGTGCCAAGCTGGGCGTGCCTTTTGCGGTGCTGTCGGTCAAGGACCGCGACTCCGCCTTTGCCCTGCTGCGCGCCAACCAGGCCGACGCGGTGCTGGCCGTGGTGGGGCAGCCCGCCACCTGGGTCAAGGATCTCAGCGGCGTGAACCTGATTCCGGTGCCGTACACGCCCGCCCTGCAGGGCATTTACACCAGCGCCAAGCTACTGTACCCCACCCTGGGCGCGGGCAGCGTGCCCACCGTGGCCGTGCAGAGCGTGCTGGCCACCCGCGACTTTAAAACCCCCGAGAAAAAGGACCTGCTGTTGAAATACCAGAAGTGCGCCATGAGCAAACTGGTGAACCTGCAAGAAGACGAGGGCATGCACCCCAAATGGCAGGAAGTGACGTTTAAAACTTGGCCCTGGCCGCAGTACAAGTAAGGGCAAAGGCAGAGGGGCGGAGATTACACCTCCGCCCCTCCGCCTTTGGGTGCTGCCGGTCTTACCGCTCGCCCAGCTCGCAGGCCCAGCCGTTGCGGTTCTGGTCCAGGCCCACGCGGTAGCCCACGTTGCCTATGCGCAGTGGGGCCACCCCAGCCCGGCGCATGGCCTGACAGGAGGCAAAAAAGCGGGTGCCCTGACCGGCCAGTGGCGCACTGCGCGTCACCGGGCGCAGGAGGCTGCGCGCCATGTACCCGCCCCGGCCCTGGTACGTCGTGCGGCACCAGCTGCCCTGGCAGGCCACCGTCAGCAGGCGGCCCTGGGGCACCACCGCCACCACGGCGCCCGACATGGACGGCGCGCGGCGCAGGTTGGCGGTGGTGGTGGTGACGGCGGTGGCGGCCTGCGCCGCGCCCAGCAGCGCCAGAGCCAGGGCCGAAGCCCGAATGGTGTTCTTCATGCCCGGCAGCTTGGCACCCGTTAGCTGACGGCGGGTGAAGGGAGGTTGAAAGGCGTCGTGGCCTCACCATGCGAACCACAGGACAAAGCGGACGGGGTGCCCGTTTGCCTCGTGCACCTGGGCAAATGCTGACCAGCCGCCACTGTGTCTGTTTCGGCATAGTCCTCGTGGGCATGGGGCGGGACGCGCTCAAGGTCTTCTGCGCTGAGCCAGAGGCGAGCGTCCATGAGGTTCACGAGCTCTGTGCTGCTAAGCCATGTGGCGCCAAATATTTCCTGTGGAAAGGCGGCATATTGCTCGGCATAGCGGTCCTGAAGTGATTCAAATGTGTTGGGCGGCAGTCCCCGGTCCGCCAGACCGGCACCCCGCAATGCCAAGGACAGCCTTCTCCCAGAGCCGACTTCAAATGAGGCGACCGGCCACCATGTCTGGCCACCGTTCAAGCTGTATTCCGCGTGGATCTCAGCAGTGATGCTCATGGGTCACTGGTCCTCGGCCGTCTTTGTGGCGTTGGGCTGGCGCTCCTGCCCCATGCATTCCTAGGCATGCCCCGCCGGGGCAGCTCTGGGTACGCAGGCATTCCACCTCAGCCCAACATTGCTGCGGCGCCCAGCCCAGTTGGCTTCCCGGTTGCTGCCAGTCACAGTGCTCTCCGTCTCCGGCGCATGTCCAGCATGCCTTATGCGCGCACCAGTTGAAGGGGCAGATGTTCGGCATAGCGCCCGAAGTCTCGATCCCGGGTGAGCACGGGCAGGCCCCAGGCCACCGCACAGGCGCAGATCAGAAAATCCGCTGTGCTGCCCTGAATCCCCCGACTGCGGCACAGGTTGAAGTATTCCGCTGCCCGCTCATGGTCCTGGCTGGACGGCAGGCGATCGGGAAAGGCACGCAGGGCATCCCGAATCCGCTCGAAGTGCGCCTGTGCCCGGATGCCCTGCAACACCTCCTGACGAATCTGCCCCAGCATCTGCACGCGGCGTTCGCGGATCAGGTCAGCCAGCAAGAGGCGCTCGGGCGAAGGCTCGCCGACCTGCCTGCGAAAGGCCTCAGACCAGACATCGCTGTCCACAATCACCAGGCCACTCATGCCCGTTTGCGCTGCGCCCGCTGTTCCTCGTCCGTCCGCATGTCCTCTGCGGCCACGGTGCCGAACAGCTGCAGCACCTTCAACTGTTCCCGGTGGGCAATGTACTCAGCCAGGGCTTCATTCACGGTTTCGCGCTTGGTGCGGTGGCCGCCGATGGCCTGGGCCCGCTCCAGCAAGTCCGGGTCAATGTGCAGATTCGTCGCCATGAGATGAGTCTACACACGCCCTTGTGTGGACTGGGTGATGCCAGTGCGGTTCGGGTTGGTCGGTGGTTTTAAGCCCGCTGCCGCTCGTCCACCACCATGAATCCTGGCCCCAGGGCCACCCGCAGCTGGTCCAGCAGCGCCTCGGCCTGGGCCTGGAAGCGCCGCGTATCCTCGGCTGTCCACGGTGAGGGGCCGCCTGGGTCGTTCCAGTCAATGCCGGTGTCCCAGAGGGCAATCAGCCGTTCGGCCTCGGCCAGCAGCTCGGGTGGGAGGGGGAGGGTCTGGGGGGCCACGGCCAGCCCGTACCGCGCCTCTGTGGCTGGATCACCCGCCCACAGGCAGATGCCGGAGCCGGTGTCGAAGAAAAAGCGCAGGCGGTAGGGCATAGGAGGATAAGGTACGCCACTCCTCAGTTCTTCGTTCGTATGAGATTTAGTATGCACTTATGGCATACGAATCTGCACAGCGTATCACTGCAAGTTTGCCGCCTCATCTCGCCGCTTTCGTGGACGAGTATCAGCAACGCACAGGCACCAGTAAGAGCGAGATTATTGCCCTGGGACTGCGCGCTTTGCAAGAACAACTCCTGGCCGAGGAATATGCCGCCTATGCGCAGTCTGGCGAATTTGTTGACCTGGAAGCGGGCGACGGATTGCACGATGAGGCGGCGCAGTGGCCAAAGGGCTGATTCGCCGGGGTGACATCTGTCTCGTTAATTTCGCTCCGGCGAGGGAGAACGAAGCAGACAACATCAGGCCAGCGGTCATTGTCACCAACAACGCTGCCAATGCTCAAAACGTTGTGGTGACCGTGATTCCGCTGACCACCAATGTTGAGCGCGTGTACCACTTTCAAGTGTTGCTTCCCAATCAGCGCACAGGTTTAGATCACGACAGCAAGGCCCAGGTTGAGCAAATTCGCAGTGTGGCCCTGAGCCGGGTGAGGAAACGGCTTGGGCAAGTGCCAGCCGATCTCATGGCGGAACTGGACGACAGGATTCGGCTGCATTTAGCCTTGTAAACATCGAAGGGACGGGAAACTCCATCCCCCATCCTCGCCGCTTGCGGCCCTCATCCCTCTTTTCCTCGCCGAAGCAGAGGCTTGAGCTAAAGCAGACCAGCTACCCTTAAGTGTTGAAGTATCGTCTGTTTTCGATCACTTGTTTCTTGTGGTAGTCGAACTGTGTTGGGAAAACTTGCAAGAAATTCGGTTATGTGCTTTTCGACCAGAGCCTGAAGTTCGGTATTGATTTCCCTTACGCCATCGGCTCGAATGGCTATATGTTTGTTCCGTTCTGCAAAGAAAATCAGATCATAAGTCTTCGTCCACTCCGAGAGGCAAGCAATAATGACTTCGTATTTCGAGCCTGTTAAATTTAGTGACATTGTGTGTCCTGCAATGTCGGGTGTGCCTCGATCACATATTATGAGCCCGTCTCCAAAAGAATTTGTAACTAGTGATTCCCTCTCAACCTGTTTCCCAAAAAGCCAATTTGATGTATCTATTGTTTGACTACTATTAAGCGGAAAAGGACACTCTCTTGCGGTATCCGATAAATAAGTATACTTCGTTCCAGATAGATTGAGTTCCTTAATTAAATCATTAAATAGAGTGGTCTTTCCGGCAGAAAAGGTTCCAGTTATAAGTATCTTCGCCATATTAATGATCGAAGATGTAACTCAGAATTTCAAGAGTAATGTCATCAACAGGCCGCATCTTTCGACCCTCCGTTACTCTAATAATGGGCCATTTTCCTGATACTGCAATATCATGATAAAGTCTGCTGACGTCATACAAGTACTCAGAATTAGACTCATGCAAGTCGTGAGATGATGTAGTATAGTCTCGAGGATCCTTTTTTGCTACATTTTCGAATGAAGCAAGAGGCGTAATGTCAAGTAGGATATTTAGGTCGGCGCGTGGCAAGCCATATATAGAGAACTCTAGCTGCTCAAGCCAACGCACGAACTCTCCTCTTTCATTCCTACCATTAAGCTTGACACCTTGATGTGCCGCATTCGAATACACGTATCGGTCAATTATAAGAAAGTCACTAGCTGTAGACTTTTCGATGATTTCCTCTTTCATTTCTAGTCTATTCCCAGCGTACAAAAGCGCTATAAGTTTCGGTGGGATGGAATTCAAATTACCGTAAGCTCCATTTAAATAGCTCTGAACCTCTTGTGCAAATAATCCCCGATTATAAGTTGGAAATGCGAGGGTTTCGACCTTAAAGCCTCTGGACCTTAATAGATTGGCAGTCTCCACAGTTTGCGTTCCTTTTCCACTGCCATCGATACCCTCTAAAGCGATAATCACTTCTTCCCGCCTTCTAGATGAGTTTTGACAATGCTGTGAAGTGTGACTTCTTCAGTTAGCAGTTTGTCACTAGCATTCTTTCCTATAGGCTCAAAAATTACGAAACAGTCTGAAATCTCCCCGTTATGCTTCCGGATGGCTTTTACAACATCCATAACTTTTCTGCCGCCTGTTGTGCTGTCGTCCACGATAATCACACGCTTTCCGGAAATACTTTCAACCCCTGTATCAAAGTCTGCTTTTAAGGCGTCATTTGGCGACTTAAATTTCTTTTCAGGGCTATATAGTAGTAACGGCTTATTTAAAATCTTAGATATCTCGTAAGCCAAAAGAGGACTGCTCATTTTACTACAAGCCACGAAATCATATTCGAAATTACGCAACATCCTATTTTCCGTCTGCCTCCTAATAAATTGGACCATTATTTGGGCATATCGCAAGGCTCTCCCTTCTATAGCCAAGGATCCCATTAGATCAATATAATAAGGGAATTTTTGCTGATCATTCTCTCCGATCCAAAACTCCCCCTCGACCTTATGTGAATCTAAATCGCCCTGAATAATCTTTTCGTCAAGAGAATTGGGTATAAAGCCACTCTTTCCATAATAGTTTGCCCTCTTTATCGAATCCGTATCGAATCCCAGTGAATTTAAGGTGTCAATAGTTTGCCGTGTGCGTCTTTCTGCGAAAAAATTGGACATCCGCTTCGGCATAAATCCAGAAATTTCCATAAGAAGTAGTAGTGTGGATATACCAGCAATTATGCCGAAGATCAAGAATAGCCATTCACCGCTAAGCGCGATAAGCTCCTGAGTTGGCGATAACTTAGACATGACTATTCCAAATATGGGAGAAAGATCTGTACTGATCTAAAGAGCAGCCACATGATTTTATTACTGCTTGAATGAGACGATTGCGCTCTTCTGGCGCGCAATAGGCAACATCGGTAAGTAAATTTTCCATTGAGAACGCCAAAAAAAGAAATTGATCTATCGTCAAGTTTTCAGAGGGGTACCCATCCTGCCATGTTTTTGCATACTTCATCAGTTCGGTGAATGAAATCTCGTCAAGGCTCTCCTGAACAAAATCTAATGACGGCGGAAAGTTATAATGTTGGAAAACATCATGTATATTTGAAACAACCATATGTCATGCTACCTCTTACTCGGCAGAAGATTGTCAGAAATTGATTCACTCACTTTTCGAAGAATTAGCTACTTCACCCACTCCTGCAATGCCTGCACCTCTAGCCTACCAGCCTTAACAGCTTCCGCAATCGCCTTCGCCGTCCACTCGGCGCCTTCTTTCGTGCTGACAATCGGCACGCCGCGTTCCAGGGCAGTGCGCAGCAGCTCGCTTCCCGTGGTGTCTATCAGCAGGGCGGGCAGGTCGTCGCCGTTGCGCTCGCGGATCACATTCAGGCCGGCCGCGCTCAGCGTCTGGGCCACCTCGTCCAGCCCCTCGCCCAGAACCAGCGCCGTGCCCTCGGTGGGCAGGTAGTTCTTTGCGCCAATCTGCGCGCGGTAAAAGGCGCGGTAGGGGTCGGCGTCAATGCCCATGCTCTCGCCCGTGCTCTTCATTTCTGGCCCCAGCACCGGCAGCACGCCCTTGAACTTCAGGAAGGGCAGGTGCACCTCCTTCACGGAGTACATGCCCGGCGTGGGGGTTTGCGTGAAGCCAATCTGCGCCAGCGTGTGCCCCACGGCAATGCGCGCGGCGCTCTTGGCGAGGGGATGGTTCACGGCCTTGGACACGAACGGCACGGTGCGGCTGGCGCGCGGGTTGGCTTCCAGGATGTACGCGGTGTCGTCCTTGACCGCCCACTGCACGTTCATCAGGCCCTTCACGCCCAGTTCCAGCGCCAGACGCTCGGTGTCGGCCTTCACGCGGGCCAGCAGTTCGGGCGAGAGGTTCACGGGCGGCAGGATGCAGGCGCTGTCGCCGGAATGCACCCCAGCGGCCTCCACATGCTCCATGATGCCGGCGACCACGGCGGTCTCCCCGTCGCACAGGGTGTCCACGTCCAGCTCCAGCGCGCCTTCCAAGAACTGGTCCAGCAGAATGCTGGGTTGGCCTTCCACAGCGGCGTACACCTCGTTCAGGTAGGTGGTCAGCTCGTCCATGGAGCGCACCGTGCGCATGGCGCGGCCCCCCAGCACGTAGGAGGGGCGGGCCATCAGGGGGAAGCCCAGTTCGGCGGCCAGCTGCGTGGCCTGCTCCGGGGTCTGCGCCACCTTGCCCCTGGGCTGCGGCAGGCCCAGGCGCTCGCACAGGGCGTTGAACGACGCGCGGTCCTCCGCTTCATGGATGGTTTCGGGGCTGGTGCCAATGATGGGGGCGCCTGCATCCGCCAGCTTCTTGGCCAGCTTCAGCGGCGTCTGCCCGCCCAGCTGCACGATCACGCCCACGGGCTGCTCGTGCTCCACGATGTTCATCACGTCTTCAAAGGTCAGCGGCTCGAAGTACAGGCGGTCGGCGGTGTCATAGTCGGTGCTGACCGTTTCGGGGTTCGAGTTCACCATGATGGTCTCGTACCCGGCTTCCTGCAGCGCCCACACGGCATGCACGGTGGCGTAATCGAACTCCACGCCCTGCCCGATGCGGTTGGGCCCGCTGCCCAGAATCACGACCTTGGGCTTGTCGGTGCCGCGCACCTCGTCCTCCCACTCGTAGGTAGAGTAGTGATACGGCGTAAAGGCCTCGAACTCGGCGGCGCAGGTGTCCACGGTTTTGTAGACGGGCGTGGCCTTGGCGGCCTTGCGCAGGTCGCGCACCTGCAGCTCGCTCAGGCCCACCACTTCGCCAATGCGGGCGTCACTGAAGCCCAGGCGCTTGACCTCGCGCCAGATTTCGTACTTCCACTCGGCAATGGGGCCCAGGTCGGTCAGTTCCTTTTCGGCGTCCGTGATTTCCTTCAGCTGCGACAGGAACCAGGGGTCAATCTTGGTGGCGTCAAACAGCGCCTTTACGTCCTCGCCCCGGCGCAGCAGTTCCAGCACCGCTTCCAGGCGGCGGGGGTTGCCGTACAGCAGGCCGCGCAGGTCGTCGTCGCTCATGGCGGCGTAGGCGCCGCGCACGTCGGATTCAATGGAGCGCAGCGCCTTTTGCAGCGACTCCTTGAAGGTGCGGCCAATCGCCATCACCTCGCCCACAGAGCGCATCTGGGTGCCCAGCGCGTCGGGCGTGCCGGGGAACTTCTCGAAGGCGAAGCGCGGAATCTTGGTCACCACGTAGTCAATGCTGGGTTCAAAGGACGCCGGGGTGGAGAGCGTGATGTCGTTTTTCAGCTCGTCGAGGTGGTAGCCCACCGCCAGCAGCGCGGCAATTTTGGCAATGGGAAAGCCGGTGGCCTTGGACGCCAGCGCCGAGGAGCGGCTCACGCGCGGGTTCATCTCAATGACGATCACTCGGCCGTCCTTGGGGTTCACCGCAAACTGGATGTTGCTGCCGCCCGTGTCCACGCCAATCTCGCGGATGATCGCCAGAGACTGGTCGCGCAGGCGCTGGTATTCCACGTCGCTGAGGGTCTGGGCTGGGGCCACAGTGATCGAGTCGCCCGTGTGCACGCCCATCGGGTCAAAGTTCTCGATGCTGGTGATGATCACCACCGTGTCGGCGTGGTCGCGCATCACTTCCAGCTCGTATTCCTTCCAGCCCAGGATAGATTCTTCGAGCAGCACACTCGTGACCGGGCTGTCGCGGAGGCCGCCCTCGGTGATCGCCAGGAACTCCTCGTAGGTGTGCGCGATGCCGCCGCCCGTGCCGCCCAGCGTGAAGGACGGGCGAATCACGATGGGCAGGCCAATTTCCTTCTGGTACTCAATGGCCTCTTCCATTGAGTGCACCATCTGGCCCTTGGCGGTCTCCACGCCAATCTTCTTCATGGCGGCCTGGAATTCCTCGCGGTCCTCGCCCTTTTTAATGGCCGCCGCGTTGGCGCCAATCAGCTCCACACCGAACTCGTCCAGCGTGCCGTTGTGGAACAGGTCCATCGCCAGGTTCAGCGCCGTCTGGCCGCCCAGGGTGGGCAGCAGGGCGTCGGGGCGCTCCTTTTCAATCACCTTGCGCACGAATTCGGGCGTCAGCGGCTCCAGGTACGTCGCGTCGGCCAGATCGGGGTCGGTCATGATGGTCGCGGGGTTGCTGTTCACCAGCACCACGCGGTAGCCCTCCCCCTTGAGCGCCTTCAGCGCCTGCGTGCCCGAATAGTCGAACTCGGCCGCCTGCCCAATCTGAATGGGACCGCTGCCGAGAATCAGGATGGTCTGGAGGTCAGTACGCTTAGGCATTCCAGAGAACGAGCGTAACACGCCTGGGGGGCCGGAAGGTAAGCCCGGTGCAAACTTATGCAGGCATGCGGGACAGGTGGTGGGGTGACCGTCCGCGCCATTCGGGCCCGGTATGCTGGACCCATGTCGCTGCTGGAACGGGTCACAGTTAATCCCCTGCAGTGTGGTGGACGCCCCTGCCTGCGAGGCATGCGGATTCGCGTGTCCGACGTGCTGGACCTGCTGGGTGCCGGCGTGAGCATTGAAACGGTGCTGGAAGACTACCCCGACTTGGAACGTGAGGACATCTATGCGGCCCTGCTCTGGGCGGCGCGTTATATCGACCATCCTCGCCTGAGTGCATGACCGGGCGGGCCTACTGGCTGGACGCCCAGTTGCCGCCGTCTCTCGCCCCCTGGCTCAATTCGGCGCTGCTGCCTACAGCGTGGGTTATCCGGGGTACAGAGATGCGGAAGACGAGGTGATTTTTCAGGCGGCGCGGATGGCAGGTGCGGTGGTGGTGTCCAAAGACGCGGATTTTCTGGAAAGGGTCCGGCGTCTGGGCACGCCTCCGCAATTGCTGTACGTCACCTGCGGCAATACCAGCAAGGCGCGCCTGATGACGGTGTTTGAACGTCACTTTGCACAGGCCCACGCGCTGCTTGAAGCGGGCGAACCCGTCGTAGAACTTGCAGACGCTTCATCCTGAGCCACCTGGCCTATCGCGCCGGTCCCCGCGCCGCCGGTATGCTCCTCCTATCCCGACCCCGGGACGTGATTCACCATGTCAACCCTGAACTGACCCCTTCCATTTCAGACGCTGCTGCGGGCCTCCTCCGGTCACGCGCCGCTTCACGTTGACACGCTGAATATTCACTCCCCGAGGTTGACCTATGCTCCATTCCTCCCGCGCGTTGCGGGTCTATCTGGTCACAGAGGCCGTCATGGCCGCTGCGTTTGCCCTGGCGTATACGTTGCAAGGGCTGTATTTCGTTCAAACGGTGGGCCTGACGCCCTTTCAGTTGCTGCTGGTGGGCGCGGCGCTGGAACTGTCGGCGTTTCTGCTGGAGGTCCCCACGGGCGTGCTGGCCGACGCCTTTTCGCGCAAGTGGTCAGTGGTGCTGGGCTGCGCGGCGCTGGGTATTGCCATGCTGCTGGTGGGCTCGTTTCCGGTGTTCGGCGTCATTCTGGCGGCGCAGGTGGTGAGTGCTTTGGGCTACACCTGCCTCAGCGGCGCGCAGGAAGCGTGGCTGGCCGACGAACTGGGCGAGGACCGGCTGGGCGGCGCCCTGCTGCTGGGCGGGCAATATGCCCGCGTGGCCGGGGTGGGGGGCATTCTGGGCGCAGCGGGGCTGGCGGCCTTGGGCGGCCCTGCGCTGTGCATCGTGGTGGGCGGGGGCACGCTGCTGGCGCTGGCGGCGTTCCTGGCGCTGCGGATGCCGGAACAGGGCTTCACCCGCGCCGCTCCCGGCGAGCGGTCCACCTGGGCCAGTCTCACGGCCCCGCTGGTGCAGGGCGTGCGCGAGGTGCGGGGGCGTCCGGTGCTGACCCTGCTGATCGCGGCGGCGGCCCTGTACGGCGCCAGCACCGAGGCCCTGGACCGCCTGAACGAGTTTCTGCTGCTGCGCGAAACCGGCCTGCCGGGCGGGCTGAGCCCCGAGGGCTGGTTTATTGCCCTGGCGCTGACCGGGTCGCTGCTGGGGTGGGCGGTGCTGGAACCGCTGCGCCGCCGTCTGGACCTGGGCCAGCCCAGGCAGGTGGCGCGCACCCTGCGCGTGGTGCTGGGCCTGAGTGTGGCGGCGCTGCTGGCCTTTGCACTGGCCCCCAGTTTTGGGTGGGCGGCGGGCGCCCTGCTGCTTCACGGTGTGCTGCGCGGCCTGTACAGTCCGCTGTATTCGGCATGGCTGAACCAGGGCCTGCCCAGTGGCTCGCGCGCCACCATCAATTCCTTCGCTTCGCAGGCCGACGCCCTGGGACAGGTAAGCTGCGGGCCGCTGTTCGGGCTGGCGGGCAACCTGTGGGGCGTGCGCGCGGCGCTGGCCCTGGCGGCCTTGGTGCGCCTGCCTACCCTGGCCCTGCTGAGCCGCGCCGGGAAGGGTGAACTTCGGTGAGCCCGCTGTTCGGCTTCCGGTTACAGCCCCTGCCCGCCCTGATTCAGGCCTGGGAGGCTGGCGGTTTTGACCCACAGGTCTACCTGCGCGGCTGGTACTGGCTGTCGTACGGGTGGTTCTGGCTGACCACGCCAGACGGGGATGTCCCCACCACCCATCCCGCGTTGAACGCCGCTTTTGGCCTGCCGCCAGACCCGGAGCCGCATCTGGACTATCAGGTGGCGCGCCTGTGGCTGGATCTGGACGAGATACTGCCGCGCGTGCTGGAGCCGCTGCCGCCAGCCCTCGCCAGCGTGCTCGCCTCGGGCTCCTGGGCAGGGTGGAAAGCGCAGGTGTCGGCCTGGCAGCACGCGCGGCCGGATGAGCAGGCAGACTGGGACGCCTGGTTGACCGCCACCGGCTGGGAGAACGGGCGCGTGCTGGATATGGGGTATCTGGCGGCGCCGCCGGTTCTGCGGTTCTGGCGGGAGGGGGAGACCGTCACAATGTCGTGGGACACGACAAATAAACGGGTGGACGGCCACCTGTGCTGGGCAGAAACCCAGGGCCAGCAGCGTCTGAGCGTGACGGCTTTTCAGGCTGATACAAATTTGAAGTATAGTTAGTGTATCAAAGCGATCATTCCTCTGAAGCACTTAGATGAAGACGAACTGCTGCGTCGTCAACGCCAAGCCTCAACCGCCGACGAGCGTGATCGTTG
>NZ_JAHRBL010000019.1 GCF_019693445.1 Deinococcus aquaedulcis
CGTGCCCCCGCTTCGGGTTCTTCGGCAGCAGCGGCGACAGTATGGCCCACTGCTGCTCCGTCAAATCCGTCCGTCCCATGCCGTTATCCTGCCAAATTCAGCCAGACAGACCCTAGCCCTGTGGTGACCGCTTCCTTCAGGGCCCCCTGATACGCCTCGACCGTATTGGGCACCATATACACGTCCAGCCCGGCGTTGACGCTGGCGGCGGTGGCCCGCAGCAGGTCCGCGTGGGTGCGGTAGGTGCCCACCAGCCGGTCGATGTCGTTCCAGTCGCTCACCAGGAGCCCGCCAAAGCCCAGTTCGCCGCGCAGCACGCCGGTCAGCAGGGCGGCGGAGGCGTGCGCCGGCACCCCGTTCACGCTGCCACTGTTGGCCATCACGCTCAGGGCCCCGGCGCGAATGCCGGCCTGAAAGGGGGGCAGCACCGTTTCGTGCAGGGTGCGGGGGCTGAGCTCCGCGTTGCCCCGGTCCAGGCCCAGTGTGCCCAAGCCGTAGCCAGCGAAGTGCTTCAGGGTGGCGGCCACCCCCTCGTCCTGCAGGCCTGTCACCGCCGCCGCCACATGGTCGGCCACCAGCCACGGCGCCTCGCCAAAAGTTTCATAGAAGCGGCCCCAGCGGGGATCGCGCCCCACATCGGCCACCGGGGCAAAGGTCCAGGCGGCGTTCAGGGCGCGCAGGTCGCGGGCGGTGGCGCGGGCGGTTTCTTCGGTCAGGACCGGGCTGAAGGTTGCCCCCAGGCCAATGTTGTGCGGAAACAGCGTGGCGGCGGGGACGTTGTTGACTCCGTGGACCGCGTCGGTCCCGAACACCGCCGGGATGTTCCGGGGCCCGGCCGCCCGGCCCACTGCGTCCAGCGCCCCCAGAAAGTCCGCCCAGCCGCGCGGCGTGTTGGGCTGCGGGGTGTCGCCGCCCCCGTTGAGCACGCTGCCCGGCTTCAGGGCCCCAAAGGTCTGGGCCGCAGTGGCCGCCAGGGGCCCGCTGCGGCCCCCCTCGGTGAAGCGGAACACATGCGCCATCGTCACCTGACCGATTTTCTCGTCCAGGCTCAGCCCGGCCAGCAGGGTGCGCGCCCGGGCCTCGGCCGCCGCTGGGTCCAGCCACGCCGCCGGGGCCATGCCCGCCGCCGAACCCAGGCTGGCGCTCAGCAGCGCCAGGGCCAGCCCGCGTTTCACCCCGCGCGGGTGGAACCGTGGCCCCAAGGGTTCAAGCCGCGCCATGTACGAAGACGAGGGTGGCGTGACCCAGCCGGGCCTGTTCCGGCGGGTGGGCGCGGGAGACGGCCGCCCGCTCATACCGGCACGGTCTCCCGCGCCCGGGCCAGGAAATCGCGGTACCAGCGCCCGGACTGCTTCAGGGTGCGCGCCTGGGTGTCAAAGTCCACATGCACGATGCCAAAGCGTTTGTCGTAGCCTTCGGCCCACTCGAAGTTGTCCATCAGTGACCACGCGAAGTAGCCGCGCACCTTCGCGCCCTGGGTCATGGCCGCCTGCATGGCGGCCAGGTGCGCTTCCAGGTACCGCGTGCGTTCGCCGTCGTGCACAGTGCCGTCCTCGCTGACGGTGTCGGGGTAGGTGGAGCCGTTTTCGGTGATGTAGATGGCGCCGGGCGCGTAGTCCCGCTGCAGGCGCACCAGCAGGTCGGTCAGGCTGTCCGGGGCCACCTCCCAGTCAAAGCCGGTGTAGGCGCTGCCTTCCGGGCGAATCTGGCGGGCGTGCAGCCAGCCCTCGCCGGGGGCGTCCTGCATGACGGCGCGGGAATACATGTTCACGCCCAGAAAGTCAGTGGGCGCGGCGATCTGGTCCTCGTCGCCGGGCCGCACCAGCCCGCGCGCCTGGGGACTGGCCTCGCCCAGCAACTGAACCATGTCCTGCGGGTAGCCGCGCCCGTACAGTGGGTCCAGATACCAGCGGTTCTGAAAGCCGTCGCCCCGCCGGGCCGCCGCGTGGTCGGCGGCGCTGTCACTGGCGGGGTAGGTGTGGTGCAGGTTCAGGGTGATGCCCACCTGGGCGCCCGGCGCGGCCTCGCGGATGACTGGCACCGCCAGCCCGTGGGCCAGCAGCAGGTGGTGTGAGGCGGCAAAGCTGTCGGCCAGATCACTGGCCCCCGGCGCGTGAACCCCGTTGCCGTAGCCCAGGTACGCCGAGCACCACGGCTCGTTCAGGGTGATGAAGTGCCGCACCCGGTCCCCCAGCGCGCCCGCCACCACGCCCGCGTACTCGGCAAAGGCCTCGGCCGCGCCGCGCACCCGCCAGCCGCCCTCGTCCTCCAGGGTCTGCGGCAGGTCCCAGTGGTACAGCGTGGCCCAGGGGACAATGCCCCGGGCCAGCAGGCCGTCCACCAGCCGGTCGTAAAAGTCCAGCCCGGCCCGGTTCACGGCGCCGCGCCCCTGGGGCAGGACGCGCGGCCACGCCACGCTGAAGCGGTAGGCATTGACCCCCAGCCCCTGGATCAGGTCCAGGTCTTCAGGCAGGCGGTGGTAATGGTCGCAGGCCACGTCGCCGGTGTCGCCGCCGCGCACCTTGCCCGGGGCGGCGCAAAAGGTGTCCCAGATGCTGGGGCCCCGGCCGTCCTCATGGGCAGCGCCCTCGATCTGGTAGGCACTGGTGGCCACGCCCCAGGTAAAACGGGCCGGAAAACGCGCAGGGTCAGGGGTGTGATTGCTCATGCAAAAACTCCGTGGAAACAGGCAGGAAAGAAGGTCGAACACAGCGGGCGAAGGGCTGGATGGGGCCCGCTGTGGGCAGAAGAGGAGCTGACCAGAAATGAGGAACGGGGCAGAGGAGGGAAGAGGCCGGGCGGTGAAGGCTGATCCGGTCACCTCCAAAAACGATTCAGTTGGGGGGCCACAGAGAGGCGGGTGCACAAGGCGGCGCCTCACCCGCCTGCTGGGGGCCAGATGCGGGGGCGCCTCAGTCCTTGACCGCCCCGCTGGTCAGGCCGCTGATGACTTGACGGCTGGCGAAGAGAAACACGATCACCAGCGGAATCACGGTGATCACGACCAGCATCATGATCGCGCCCCAGTCCACGTTGGCGTTGGTGGCGCCGCCGCCCAGCCGGCGCAGGCTCAGGGGCAGGGTCATGGTGTCGGGCTCGCTGAGTTTCATGATCAGTGCGCCCTTGAAGTTGTTCCAGGCGCCCACGAACGTCACCACGCCCAGCGTGGCCAGAATGGGCCGGATCAGGGGCAGCACCACCCGGCGGTAGATGCCAAATTCCGTGGCGCCGTCGATGCGCGCGGCTTCAATGAGTTCGCGCGGCAGGGCCGAGGCGATGTACTGGCGCATCAGGAAGATGCCAAAGGCGTTGGCCATGCCCGGCACCCACAGGGCGCGCGGCTCCCCCACCCAGCCCAGCACGTTGTTCATCACCAGGAAGCTGGGAATGTCCATCACCAGCGGCGGAATGAGCATGGTGGCCAGGATGAAGGCGAACAGCGCCCGCTGGCCCCGGAAGTTGTACATGGCAAAGGCGTAGCCGGCCAGCGAGCAGAAAAACAGGGTGGTGGCGGTGGCGACCAGCGCGAGGTACAGCGAGTTCCAGAAGTGGCGCAGCGCCTTGCCGTCTGTGACCTGCAGCAGGCCGCGCAGGTTGTCGTCGAAGGCTGAGCCAAACCACAGGTGCGGCGGAAAGGCGAACACTTCGGCGCTGGGCTGCGAGGCCCACACGAACATCAGGTAAAAGGGCACCACCGACACGAAACACACCAGCCCCATCAGCAGCCACAGGGGCAGGCGGCGCCAGCCCCGCAGCGGGCGCTTGGGGCGGGCCACAGCAGGCGCCGCGCGAACCGGGGTACTGGTCACCGCTCACCTCCACGTGAAAACAGGACGTTGTTCACCATGCTCAGGGCAAAAATCGCCAGGAACAGCAGCCAGCTCATGGCCGAGGCGTACCCCATATCCAGGTCGCGGAAGGCGGTATTAAAGATGTGCATGGCGGTGGTCAGCCCTGCGCCGCCGCTGCCCCCGCCGTCATTGAGCAGCATGAAGGGTTCCTCGAACAGCTGCATGTTGCCCACAATCGTCAGGGTGAAGGCGTAGAACATCATGGGCCGGAGCAGCGGCAGCGTGATGTACCAGAATTGCTGCCATTTCCCCGCGCCGTCCACGGTGGCGGCCTCGTACACGTCCTCGCTGATGGCCTGCAGCCCCGAGAGGTACAGCACCACGTTCCAGCCCAGGTAGCGCCAGAACACCACCGCTGCCACCGAATACGGCACCATCCCAGGGTCGCCCAGCCAGCGCACCGGGTCCAGGCCCACCAGACCGCGCACGTAATTCAGCAGCCCCAGCCGCTCGGAGTACAGCGTGGCGAACACAATGGCAATCGCCACGGCGTTGGTGATGTACGGCAGAAACAGCACCGTGCTCAGGGTGCTCTGGTAGCGGCGCAGGCTCTGGTGAATCAGGAAGGCCAGCGGCAGCGCCACCAGATGCTGCGGCACCCCCGCCAGCAGGCCAATCCACACCGTGTTCTTCAGCGTGGTCCAGAACTGGTCCTGCCGGTCCAGGGCCAGCGCGAAGTTCTCGAAGCCCACGAACTTCCAGTTGCCCAGACCGTCCAAGGGGCTCCAGAGGTGAAAGGCCAGGAACAGGCTGAACAGCAGCGGAAACAGCCCGAACACCAGAAACAGAAGAAAAAACGGGCTGACAAACACGTACGGCGCGAAACGCTGCTGCAGACGCGCGTAGCTCAGCCGGGCGCGGGCGGGGGCGGGCAGGCGGTGTGACATGGCGGTCCTTGGAAGGGGAGGGGGGGCCGGCAAGGGCGCGCGCCAGTGACTTACACGCGCGCCTGCTGGCCAGGAAGAGGGGCGGGGGGGTGCTTACCGGGCGCGGCGCAGAATCTGGGCGCGGGCGTCAGACAGGGCCTGCTTGATGTCCTTGCCCTTTTCCAGCACGTTGGTCAGCTCGGTCTGCACGATCTGGTCGGCCACCGAGTCGTACTTGTTCACGTCAATGGGCTGGGTCTTGGCGGCGGCGTCGCGCCACAGCACGCGCGCTTTCTGGCCGCCCAGGAAGTCCACGGGGTCACTGAAGACCTTGTTCTTCTGCGCCGCGACCAGGGCCGGGAAGGCGCCGTTATCCTCAAAGGCGGCAATCTGCGAGCTCTGGTTCAGGGTCATGAACTTGATGAACTCCCAGGCCCACTGCTTGTTCTTGGCCTTGCTGGGAATGCCGTAGAAGGTGCCGCCCCACGAGGCAAAGGAGCGCTCCGGGAGGTTCTGCACGCGCCACAGGCCCTTGGTTTCGGGGGCCATCCAGTTCTGCAGGGCGCCCTGCAGCCACGCGCCGGAAAACTGCGTGGCGACCGTGCCCTTTTTAAAGGCGTCGTACCACTCGTTGGTCCACTCGCCCACCTTGGCGTCCAGGCCCGCGTCGCGGATCTGCTTGCTGAGGGTAAAGGCGCGCACGAAGCGGGCGTTGTCCGGGCCCACCAGCAGGTTGTTGCTCTTGTCGAAGTAAATGCCCTCGCCGCTTTTCAGGTTCGTGCGGATGATGATCCCGTACACCGAGGCCGCCGTGTTCACCAGGTAGGCGCCGGTCTTGGCCTTGATGGTCTTGCCGGCCGCAATGTAGGACTCCCAGGAGCGCTGCATGTTCACCGGGTTCACGCCGGCCTTGTCCAGCACGTCCTTGCGGTAGAAAAAGGTGCCGGGGCCGATGTCGGTGGGCATGGCGATAAAGCGCCCGTCGCTGCTGGTGGCCTGCGCAATCGTAAAGGGGGTGAACAGCTTCTTGGAGGCGGCGGCGCTGTAGGGCGCCTTGTTCAGGTCTTCCAGGCCCTGCCCCTCGGCAAATTTGGCCACGTAGCCCACTTCAATGGCCATCACGTCGGGCAGGCCCTGCCCGGTGGCCAGTGCGGTGGTCATGGCGTTGTGGTGGTCGGCGTACTGCTGCGCCTGCATGTTGATCGTGACGTTGGGGTATTTCTTCTGCCACGCGGGCAAGATCGCCTTGATCGAGCTGTCCAGGCTGGGAAAGACCGCCACGGTCAGGGTCACCTTTTCCTGGGCGTGGGCCTGCCCCAGCAGCAGGGCGGCGGCAAGAACGGACACGAGACCTTTGTTCATAGAAACCTCCAGAAGGTTATGAAAGCGCTTTCAGATTGGAGCGAAAGAAGGGGCCATCTGGGCCCGGTGCGGGGCAGGGAAGGGCTAACCAGCAGGGCCTGTCATGGTCGGCTCCGGGGCGGGGCGGTGGATTCGCGGATCACCAGTTCAGGGGTAAACACGTGCCGCTGCGCGGGCTGGCCGCCCAGCAGCTTCAGGGCTTCCTGCGCGGCGCTCACGCCAATGTCGTAAATGGCCTGGCGCACGGTGGTCAGGGGCGGGGTCATCAGGCGCGAGGTCACCACGTCGTCAAAGCCGGTCAAGGAAACGTCGTCCGGCACCCGCAGTCCGGCGCGGTACAGGGTCAGGCGCGCGCCCAGGGCCATCTGGTCGTTGGCGCACACCAGGGCCGTGAAGGGCCGCCCGGTGTCCAGCAGGCGCTGCGCGGCCTGTTGCCCGCCGTCTTCGAGGTACTGCCCCACCTGAATCAGGTCGGGGTGGATGCTCAGCCCGGCGTCCTGCAGGCAGCCCAGAAAGGCGTTCTTACGCTCCACGGCGTCGCTCTGGCGCTCGGCGCCGCTGATGTACGCGAACTCGCGGTGGCCCAGGTCCAGCAGGTGCCCGGCGATCAGGCGCATACCCAGGGCGTTGTCCATCACGATGCAGCTGTCGGACAGCCCCTGCACCTCGCGCCCCACGGCGATCATGGGCACGCGCTGGGCCAGGGGGCGCAGCACCTCGTCGTCCAGAATGCCGCCCAGCAGAATCACGGCGTCCACCCGGCGGGCCAGCAGCACGTTCAGGGCTTCCTGCTCGCGCTCGGTGCGCCACTGCCCGCTGATCACGATGGGGTGGTAGGGCGTGTCGTTCAGCGCCGCTTCGATGCCGGTCAGGGCCTCGCCGTAAAAGGTGGAGTGCAGGCTGGGCGTCACCACGCCGATGCTCAGGCTGCGCCCGCCCGCCAGCGCCTGCGCCTGGGGATTGGGCCGGAAATTCAGCCGCGCGATCACCGCTTCCACCCGCACCCGTTTGTCCGGCGCCACGTTGGCGGTGCCGTTCAGAATGCGTGACACCGTGCTGGGCGAAACGCCCGCTTCACGCGCCACTTGGGCCAGGGTGACTGGTTCGAGCACAGGCAGACAGCTCCTTAGGCGCGCAGACGCGGCCGTCTGCGAAAGAGGACTTGAGAGGTAAGGGCAGCGTAGTCCTCTTTGAAAGCGCTGTCAAGACGGTGGAGCGGCGGCTTTTGGGCTGGGTCAGACAAGGGGGGTTGGGCCGTACATGAAGGAGAGCAGGGGTGGGATGGGGGCTTAGACGGGACTCAATGGAGTCCGGGCCGCCCGGTGGCCCCCTCACCCTTCCGCCGCTCCGCTCCTCCCTCCCTCTCCCACCAGGGGAGAGGGGAACATGGGGAAAGCAAGTCCTTTTTAGCCCGTCTCAGCTGGCCACCCCGCACCCGTCTCCTTCCCCTTGGCTGCCTCGACACCCCGCCCCATTCCTTCCTTCCCACGCCGTACAGTCGCCCTATGCACCACGATCTGACGATCTCGGATGGCCCGTACACCCTGCGCCCGCTGCGGGAGGCCGACAGCGCGCCGCTGCTGGCCCTGGCGCAGGCCAGCGCCCAGGAATACGCGCAGATGGTCACGCCGCCTACCCTGGGGCGCTACTACGCGGCGGCGCTGCAGGCCGTGGACCAGCAGCCCTTCGTAGCGCTGGTGAACGGCGAGTATGCCGGGGCCACCCGCTACATGGAGATGCGCCCCCAGCAAAAGCGCCTGGAAATCGGCAGCACGTGGCTGGCCCCGGCCCACATGCGCACGCCCGCCAACCGCACCTTCAAGCGCCTGCTGCTCGCCCACGCTTTCGAGGAACTGGGCATGCTGCGCGTGGAGATCAAGACAGACATTCTGAACACCCGCTCGCAGCGGGCCATTGAGGCGCTGGGGGCAGTGCGCGAGGGCGTGCTGCGCCAGCACATGCCGCGCCAGGACGGCACCCAGCGCGACACAGTGATGTATTCCATTGTGGCAGCCGAATGGCCGGCGATCAGGGCGCGGCTGGAGGGGTCGGCACGCAGGTAACGGTTTCGGTGCCGGGGACCAGCGCGGCCTGACAGGGCGGGGCGTCCGGCGCTTCTTCCGTGACCTGCACGGTCTGGGGCGCGCTGAACTCGGGGACCAGGGCCCAGCCCTCGTCGTCGGTGGTGGGGTCGCCACTCAGGTTCAGGCGGGCGTATTTCAGCGGCGTGCCGTCGGGGTGCAGCAGCCGCACCCAGGCAAAGCGCGCGAAGTTCTTGCTCCAGTCCAGCACCGTCACGCCGTAGGGCGACAGGCTCAGGGTGCGGCCATCCTCCTGCACGCTGACCGTCACGGGCAACTGGTCAAAGTCGGGGGCCACGGCCGCCACGCGCGTGCCGCTGGCCAGCAGCACCAGGGCGTCGCCCCGGCGGTCGGTGACCACCCGCACGCCCCCCACCACCAGCGGCACGCCGGACACGCCCGTGCGCACCAGCACCCCGGGCCCCGCCTCGGCCGCCGTGAGGAACAGCTGCCCCCCCACCCAGGCGGCGCCCACGCTGCCCGAGACCCGCGCTTCGCCGGTGGTGGACACCTGCGCGGCGGCGCGGGCCTGCCCCACGTACTGGTAGCCCAGGGTGGCCGCGCGTGTGCCGCTGCTGCCCAGCACCGCGCCGGCGTTCAGCGTGTGTTCGGGGGCCAGCTGGTAGACCGCCCGCGTTTCCAGCAGGGCCGCGCCGTTCTCGGTACTGGCCACCGCATTCAGGCCCAGCTTGGGCGTGGGCGTCCAGGTGACGCCCAGGGTGGCCCGCCAGCCCACCTGGCCGTCGTTGGCGGTCACGGCCGCGCCCAGGGCCGCGCTGAGGTCGGGGCTGAATTTGCGGGTGACGCTCAGGCCCAGTTCGCCGCGCGCCGCGCCGGGGGTGGCCTGCGCCCGCAGGCCCAGGCTGGTGCCCCGCGCGCTCCAGCCCACCTGCCCGGCGACCGAGGCCGCGCGCAGGTCCAGGGGCGGCACCACGGCGCCCACCCCAAAGCGCCACTCGCCCCGGGCCCAGGTGGCGTCGCCGCTGAGCAGCAGCCGCGTGCGCGTGGCCGAGTCGTACTGCACCCCGAACCCCGTGTTCAGGTCCGTGACCACGTAGCGCGCCGAGGCCTTGAGCTGCTGGCGGGCCGTGTCGGCGTCCAGTTCGGCGCTCAGGCTCCATTCGTCGCTCAGGCCGTAGACGGCGGTGGCCTGCGTGGCGGCCCGGGTGCCGCGCACCCCGGCCTGTGCCCGCAGCGCCAGCGCGCGGGCCGTGACCTGAATATCGGCCGCCGTGTAGGTCACGCGTTCAAAGCGCGTGCCAGTGGCGTCGCGGATGCGCAGCTCCACGGTGCCGGCCGGCAGGTCCAGCGGCAGGTTGCGAATCGTCAGGGTGCCGGCGGCCGCGTTCAGGCGCGGCACCTCCACGCCGGGCACGCGCAGTTCCACCTCGGCGTCCAGCGGCAGCGCCACCACCAGTTGCGGCAGGCGGTAGGCGCGCACGCTGCCGTAGGTCACGGTCAGGCCGCTGATCTGTTCGTCGGCCAGCCGCAGCGGCGCGCCCCCCAGCTTGACGGCGTAGGCGGCGGCTTCCACCGACAGGTTGTCGCGCACCTGATACGCCGCGCCCAGTTGCCCCTGCCACGCGGTCGCCAGCCCCTGGCCCCCGGCTTCACCCACCTGCGCCCCCAGCGCAAAGCGGCCATTCTGGTAGCCCGCGCGCACGGTGGCGGTGTGGGTGATCAGCGCGCTCTGGGTCTCGTCGCCCGGGCGGCGTGCCACTTCGCCCTGCACGCCCAGCGTGGTCACAGGGAGGGTGGGCAGCACCTCGGCTTCGGGGGGGCGCACCTGTCCCAGGTCCAGGGTGTTGTTGGGCAGCAGTTCCAGGCGCGGTCCCACGCTCAGGGTCAGTTCGCCGGGGTCGTAGCGCAGGTCCAGGGCGGCATTCAGGCGCACGAACTCCTGGCCGTCGCAGCGGGCGCGGGCGTCCGCGTACCCGGCCTCGGCCTCGCGCAGCACCGACGGCGAGAGCCAGAAGCGCTCGCCGTCCATCAGCACCAGGGTGCCGCCCCGGCCCTGACCGGCCACCGTGACGTCCACAAACGTCTGGGGCAGGGCGCAGGGGTCCGGGGCGGGCGCGTCCTGGGCGGCGGCAGCACCCGCCAGGGCCAGCAGGGCGGCCAGACCCAGCGCCGCGCCCAGCCGGGGCCGCTTAGGGCAGGCGCAGCGGTTCACGCCGCTCCTCGCCGTTCATGTCGGAATACACCAGTTCGGCGCTGGTCGGCAGGGCGTCCAGGGTCAGCGGCAGGCTCAGGGTGCTGCCGCCCAGCACGGCGGCGTTGCCCAGGCTCAGGCGCGCCTCGCCGGCCACCACGTTCACGTCGCGCAGCGTCAGGTGCCGGTTGCCCGCGTTGGTCAGGTCCAGCATGACCTTGCCGTCTTGCAGGCGCAGGCCGTAGCTCAGCTTGGGAGCGCTGCTGGCGGGGGCCACGTAGACCGGCATGGACACCTGCACCAGCTGGCGCAGGGTCAGGCCCACATTGCCCTCGTTGTTCTGCTGCGAGGGCACGTCGGCGGTGGGCACCTGCCGCACAAAGACGCGGTAGGCCAGTTCTTCATTGCCGGCCTTTTTCAGCAGGCCCACCCGGATCACCTGGCTTTTGCCCGGTTCCAGGGTGAACTGCGCGGGGTTCACCACCACGTCGCGCGTGGGCGTGTAGACATGCTGCCCGTTTTCGGTGCTCCACTTGCGAATTTCCAGCTGAAAGGTCATGGGCGCGTCGCCGGTGTTGTCCATGCGCACCTGCGCGGTGTTGGTGCGCGCCGGGTCCATGTTGAAGGCGGTGGGGGACAGGGCAAAGGTCTGGGCTCCGGCCACACCCAACAGGCACAGCAGCGTCCACAGCAGAAAGCGGATCATGGCAGGTCTCCAGCAGGGTCCAGCGCCTCAGCGCGGACCGAAAGTAGGGTCGAGTAATCGCCGCCGGCCAGATTCAGCTGTCCGGGCGGCACCAGCACGTTCAGGGTAAAGGTTCGCCGGCCCACCACGCTCAGGTCGGCGGGCCAGTCGGTCAGCAGGGCCTGGGCCGTGGTGCGCCCCGACTGCAGCGTGAACGGCGCGCGTGGGCCGTGCAGGGGGCCGTCAGGCGTGCTCAGGGTGACCGCAAAGCGGCCCGGCGGGCAGACCACCGTGACCTCCAGCTGGCCCTGGGCGCCCACCGGAAAGCGGTAGGGCGCAATGGCCGCCGTCACGCTGATCTGGCAGCGGGGGGCGGGGGCGGTGCTGGGGGTGGCCTGGGCCACCGGGCAGAGCGTGCCCAGCAGCAGGGCAGGCAGCAGCGCAGCGGGCAATCGGAACAACGCCATCATCTCCTTGCAGGAAGGCGAAGCAACCTGACCTCTGGGTGGGGTCAGGTTGCCCGGGAAACGGGGTGCTTACTCGTCGTAGTTGAAGCTCACCACCAGGTTGCCCGTGTAGTTGCCGCCGGGGACCGACCACGCGGTGTTCAGGTCGCTGCCGGCGCCGCCCAGCTTGAAGCTCACGAGGCGCTCGTAGTACTGGTAGGTCATGGTGTTGCCGTTGCCCATGGAGCGGTTCATGGTGCCGGTGGCGCCGTTGCTGACCGCCATGCTCCAGGGGTTGGTGGGGCTCCAGGCCGCGCCCTTGATCTGGAAGGTGTAGGGCTGGCCGCCGCCGCTGGTGTCGCGGGTCATGGTGATGTCGGCGATGGGGGCGATGGTCAGGGCGGTGCGGTGGTTGCAGTCCACACCCAGCGCGCGGATGGCGGGGGTGGTGACGTTGCGCACGGCGCTCACCACGCCGCCGCCCAGGGTGTTGAGGTTCACGGCGCTCCAGGTGCGGCTCAGGCCGGCGGCGCCGTTGTACTCGGGGCTGGTGTAGCCGGTGATGCACACGTTCTGCACGCGCATGTTCAGCGGGGTGGTCTGGGTGCCGGCCACGTTGGCGGCGGCGGCGGTGCTCACGGTCATGCTCAGGGCCAGCAGTGCAATGTTCCTCATGTTCTTCCCTCCGAAGGTCAGGGGCCTGGGACGCAGGCCAGCGGTAGCGAGGTGGGCGGTGGGCAAAGTCTTTCGGGGCTGGGGGGCCGCCTGGGCCCCGCTTCGCCGCTGCTCTGCCCGCATCCGGCTCAGTTCACGGGCGGGAAGACGCTCTCCCCAGCACCTCCAACCCGTTTCCTGTGCCACTACTGTAAAAAACCCCACGTTAATGGAGCGTTAACTCGAAAAATGCCCTGCTGCACGGCAAAAAAAGGACCGCGTTGTGAACAGGTGTCCCTTTCATGAACGGTGCAGGCAAGAACCAGGGGCGCCCTGCAGAGGGGTCAGAGTCGCCGTCCCGTTCCGTCCTGGCCGTTGAAGCACAGGGCCAGCCTGTGGCGCTGCTCGGTCTATACCGCTGCGGGGGCCGGTCTACTGCTCGGGCCGCAGCAGGGGATAGGGGTTGATGGCGCCCCCGGCCGCATAGATCCCGTAGTGCAGGTGGGGCGGGGTGCCGCGCGCATTGCCGCTGTCGCCCACAAAGCCCACCACGTCCCCGGCCCGCACCCAGTCGCCGCGTTTCAGGTTCGGGTAGCGCTCTAAGTGGGCGTAGTAGTGGCGCTGCCCGGCCGGGCCCAGCACCATCACCGTGCGGCCCCCCAGACCGTTGGGACCCACATTGATCACCAGCCCGCGCGTGGTGGCCCGGATGGGCGTGCCACGCGGCGCGAAGATGTCAATGCCTTCGTGGCGTCGGCCCCCGCTGCGGGCCGCGCCCCAGGTGTCTTCAAAACGTTGTCCGGGCAGCGGATTGGGCAGGCTGCGCGTGGCCGGCGCCGGAGAGGCCAGCAGCGCCGAGACCTGCCGCGCCTGCTGCAGCAGCGGCCACAGCCACAACAGAACCCCGGCCAGCACGGCCGCCAGCACCCCCATTCCAACCCACCGCCGCATGGGGGCAGCATGGCGTGCACAGCGCCCGGCCGACACCGGCAAAAGTTGCAGACCGGGCCCTGGGCTAGGGCCTCAATTGCCAGGACTGTTACACTCTAAAGAGAACATAAAGGTGGCCTGCCGCTCCCCCCGGCCCCGCCACAAGGAGCCCAGCATGCTGGCCTACACCCCCATGATTCTTCCGTTTCTGGCGTCGCTGACCCTGACCAGTGGGCTGGGCGCCGTGGCCGCTGGCCGGCCCAGCGCGGCGGCGCGCACCTTTGCGTGGCTGATGGCCGGCCTGTCGGTCTGGACCCTGTGCTACGTGATGGAACTCAGCAGCGCCACATTGGCGGGCAAGCACGCGTGGCTGGTGGCCAAGTACCTGGGCGCGGCCCCCACGCCGCTGCTGTGGCTGGTGTTCTGCCTGCACGCCACCGGGCGCGAAGGATGGCTGACCCGGCCGGTGCGCGCGGCACTGGTGGGCTGGGCCGCGCTGGTCTTCGCGGTGGTCTGCACCGACAGCCTGCACCACCTCATGTGGACCGACCTGCGGGTGGTCCCCGGCGAACCGGAACTGCAGGCAGGCCACGGGCCCTTTTTCTGGGCCTACGCCGCCGTGGTGTACGGGTCCATCGTGAGCAGCGTGGTGCTGTTTACCCGCTTTTACCATGCGGCCCAGCCCATGTTCCGGCGCCAGGGGCTGCTGCTGGCGCTGGGCGGGTTCGTGCCGCTGGCCGGGCGCATGTCTGAAGACCTGCTGGGACTGGACCTGCTGCCGCATGTGGACGAGGTCATCTTCTTTTTCCTGTTCTCGGCCGTGCTCTTTGCGCTGGCGCTGTTCCGCTACGGCGCTCTGCGGCTGGTGCCGATTGCCCACCATCTGGTCATTCACAACATCCGCGCGGGCATCGTGGTGCTGGACCTCAGTGGCTGGGTGGTGGACCTGAACCCCTTTGCGCGCGAGCTGTTCGGCCTGCGGCCCGGAGAAGGGGTGGGGGCGTCCTCGCAGGACGTGCTGCCCAGCCTCGCCGCGCCCGATGCGCCGCAGACCCCAGAAGAGGAAATCACGCTGCTGCGCGGCCACGAACCCAGCTACTTCACGGTGCAGCGCTCGCCCATTCGCGGGGCGTCGGGGCAGGTGAGCGGGCAGGCGGTGGTGCTATTTGACATCACCGCGCGGCGCGAGGCCGAGCAGCAACTGCAGCACCTCGCCCAGACCGACGCCCTGACCGGCGTGCCCAACCGCCGCCACTTCACGGCCCAGGCCGAGCAGCTGCTGGCCCAGGCCGCCCGCGACGGCCAGCCCTTTGCCGTGCTGATGCTGGACATTGACCGCTTCAAGAGCATCAACGACACCTACGGCCACCCGGCGGGCGACGAGGTGCTGCGGGCGGTGGCGCGCACCTGTCAGGGCCGGCTGCGCCGCAGCGACCTCTTTGCCCGCTGCGGCGGCGAGGAATTTGCTGCGCTGCTGCCCGCCACCTCGGCTGCCGAGGCCGAGCAGGTGGCCGAGGCGCTGCGCGAGGCCGTGGAGGCCCTGAGTGTGCAGGACGCTGGGCGCCCCATTCCGGTAACCCTCAGCGTGGGGCTGGCCCCCGGCGACCCGGCGCTGGGCCTGGGGCTGGACGCCTGGCTGGCGCAGGCCGACGACGCCCTGTATGCCGCCAAGGTGGGGGGCCGCAACCGCGTGACCCTGGCTCCGCCCGCGCTGGTGCCCGCCGCTGGGTAAGCCCCCGGCCGGGCGGGCAGCCACAGCGCGGCGCGCGGTAGAATGGCCGGATGCCCGCGTCTCCCCCCGCTGCCCACCTGTGGACCCTCCCGGGTGGCCTGCGCCTCGCCTTCGAGCGCCGCCGCAGCCCCGGTTTTGCCTTTGATCTGCGCCTGCCCGTGGGCAGCGCCCACGACCCGGTGGGCCTGGAGGGCGCAGGCGGCGTGCTGGAAGAGTGGCTGTTCAAGGGCGCCGGGGGCCGGGGGGCGCGCGCCCTGCAAGACGCTTTTGACGACCTGGGCGTGCGCCGGGGCGGCGGCGTGGGCCCCGAGGCCACCCGCCTGAGCGTGAGTGGCCTGCAGGCCGACCTGCGCGCGGCCCTGGCCCTGTGCGCCGACGTGCTGACGCAGCCCGAACTGCCGGACGCCGAGCTGCCGGTGCTGACCGATCTGGCCCGGCAGGACCTGGAAGGCTTGGACGACAGCCCCGCCGACCGGCTGGCGGCGAGCGCCCGGCAGGCTGCCTTTCCGCGCCCGCCCGGTTCGCCCTTTGCGGGCTACGCCCACCCGGTCAGCGGCACGCTGGCGGGGCTCGCCGCGCTGACCCCCGGGGCCCTGCGCGCCCACCTGGCGCGCTACGGGCAGGCAGGCGCCGTGCTGGGTGTGGTGGCCGACCTGCCGCCCGAAGCGGTGCTGGACCTGGCCCAGACCGTGCTGGGCCCCCTGCGCCCCGGTCAGCACGACACGGTGCCGGCCACCTTCGTGCGCGGTGAACGCGCTCACGTGCCCGACGAGACGGCCGAGCAGACCCATCTGAGCCTGCTGGCCCCCGGCGTTTCCCCGCAGAGCCCCGACTGGCTGCCCTGGCAGGTGGCCCTGAACGCCCTATCCGGCGGCAGCGCCAGTCGCCTGTTTCACGCGGTGCGCGAGGAGCGCGGGCTGGCCTACGCGGTCAGTGCCGGCCCCGTGATTCTGGGCGGCCAGGGCTTTCTGAGCGTCTATACGGGCAGCACCCCCGCCCGCGCCGCCGAGACCCTGGCGGTGGTGCAAGGCGAACTGGCCCGCCTGCCCCGGGGCCTGGAACAGGCCGAATTCGAGCGCGCCCGCGCCGGGCTGGCCGCCAACCTCGTGTTCGGCGCCGAGAGCCTGCGGGGCCGCGCCCACGCCCTGACGCGCGACGTGGCGCTGTTCGGTGCCGTGCGCCCGGTGGCGGCCCTGCGCGCGGCGGTGCAGGCCCTCACCCTCGACCGCGTGAATGCCTTCCTGGCGGGCTATCACCCGGTGCAGGCCGCCGCCGTGGTGACCCTGGGCCCGGCCGCCCCTCTTCCCCTGGAACCCACCCATGCCTGAACCCCTGCCTTTCGTGTCCCACACCCTGCCGGGCGGCCTGCGTCTGCTGCTGGCCCCCGACCCCGAAGCCCAGACGGTGGCCGCCGGCTACTTCGTGCAGACTGGCAGCCGCGAGGAGGCCGCCGCCGAACTGGGCGCCAGCCACTTTCTGGAACACCTGCTGTTCAAGGGCAGCGAGGCCCTCAGTGCCGCCGAACTGAACGCCCGCCTGGACGAACTGGGTGGGCAGGTGAATGCCTTTACCAGCGAGGAAGCCACCGTCTATCACGCCGCCACCCTGCCCGAGCAGACGGGCGCCCTGCTGTCCACCCTGACCGAGCTGATGCGCCCCGCCCTGCGGGGGGCCGACGTGGAGACCGAGCGCGGCGTGATTCTGGAAGAAATCGCCATGTACGCCGACCAGCCCGCCGCCCGACTGGCCGACGAACTGCGCGCCGACTACTGGGGCCCCCACCCCCTGGGCGCCCCGATTCTGGGCACGCCCGAGACGGTGGGCGCCCTGAACGCCGCTGCCCTGGCCCGCCACCACCGCGAGCGCTACGGCGCTGGGCGCGTGGCCCTGGTGATGACCGGGCAGTTTGACCCGGGGGCGGTCCTGGCCTGGGCCCAGCAGCACCTGCAGCGCTGGCCCACCGGGCTGCCGGCCCCCGCCTTGACGCCCGCCGTGCCCGCCCACCCCGGGGGGGTGCGGGTGCTGCACGACCCGGACCTCAGCCGCGTGCATGTGGCAAGTGCCTGCCCCGGCCTGGGCGCCGCCGATCCACTGCGCGAGGCCGCGCAGGTGCTGGCCGACCTGATCGGCGGCGAGAACGGCGCCCTGTACTGGGCCCTGATTGACACTGGCCTGTGCGACAGCGCCGACCTGGGCCACCTGGAGTACCAGGACGCGGGCACCTTTGAAGGCGGCTTCAGCTGCGACCCCGAGCGCGCGCCCGAAGCCCTGGCGATTTACCGCCGGGTGCTGCGTGAGGCGGCGGCCCTGATCACCCCGCAGGCGGTGCGCCGCGCGGCGCGCAAGCTAGCGGTGGGCACCCTGCTGCGCGCCGAAACGCCGCAGGGCCGCCTCTTTACCCTGGGCATGGAGCACCTGGCCACGGGCCGCACGCCAGACACCGCCGAACTGGTGGCGCGCTATGAGGCGGTGACCCTGGAAGCCGTGCGGGACGTCCTGCGCCAATGCCCGTTGGACCGCCTGACCGTGGTGGCCCTGGGGCCGGTGGAGCAGCTCTAGACGTTACCCACGGGCTGGGCTGTCTTCGCCTGCCAGGGGTAACCAGGGAAAGTGCCAGCGCAGGTACGCCTGCACAATGGCCTCGCGGGTCGGGGCGGTGTGCACGACCTCTATTTCGCTGTAGCCCCCCTGTCTCAGCAGGCTGAACTCGCCGTCCATCTCCACCATGAGGGGCAGCGGCCCGCCCGCGAGGGTCCGGTGGATATGTCGCTCGCTCCAGCCCGTCGCGCAGGCATAGGCTGCCACCTGCTCGGCCGTGACGGGAAAGGCCCGGCGGTAGTCCTCATCGGTCAGCTCCGCCCAGGCCTGGACTGGCAGGCCGTACAGTTGGGCCGCCGTGTGGGCGAGCGCTGTGCCACCCAGCAGCACTTCGCAGGCTTCGACCTCGCCCACCTGCCGGTGCAGCTCAAGCGGCGAGGCGGGGCGAAGGGCTGGCAGGCGGCACTGGGCGCGCCCGGCCCGAACCGTTGCGGGGCCTGCGGGGACCTGCCGGGGCAGACGGGTTGTTAGGTCATGCCACTGGGCTTGGTCCTGCTGCGAACGTTTGACGGCGCAGAGAGGGAGCGGAATGGTGTGGCCCGGCACCTGAAGCCAGAGGGCCATGTCTTTGGGCCCAAGCAGCGAAGGGGGCGCAACCTCCAGCCGCAGGTGCAGGTCTCCGCCCAGCTGCGGCTGTTCGGTTATCAGCCGCAGCCGTCGGCGGGGTCGAGGCGCCTGGGCCGGTGAAGGCTCAGGCGGGGCCACTGGCCGGGGCGGCGCCGGCACCCTGTGCACTGCCTGCCGAGCCCCCCACCCTATCGCCAGGAGCCCTGCGCCAAGGACACTCCAGGCCAGTGGCGCCCCCGGCTGGGTCAGCACGCCCGCGCCCCCCAGTGTTCCCAACACGATGCCGCCCCTCAGCACCGGGTTCAGCGCGGCCCAGGTGCCAGGAGGCTGCATTCCGTTCCGTTGTCCCTGAGCCCGCCGGGCCTCTCTACGTTCAGTGCGTAGGCTCATAGGGCCGGCTGGCCGCCACCGGCCCCGGCCGGGGCCCAAAGGTCAGCTCGGCATGGCCCGGCACGGCCTTGGCGGCGAATTCGTGCAGGCCCAGGCGGTCGGGCGCTTCCAGGTGGTAGCGGAAGTTCCACAGGTAATGCTGCACCACGCGCTCCGGCAGCCCCAGGCGCGGGGCGTGGCGGCGTGCCACGGCGGCGAGGTGCCCCAGGCCCTCCCGGCGGGCCTCGCGCATGGCCTGAATCAGCGCCGGGGGTGGGGGGTTGTCTTTGCGGTAGGCCCACACGGCAAAGGTGAAGGGGTGCCCGGTCAGGTCAAACCACGCGCAGGCCAGGTCCGTCACCGTGATGCCCCGGCCGGTGTCGGGCAGGCTGGTCATGGTGGTCTGCGGGGTCAGCGGCCCGGCCACGCCGTACCACTCGCGCAGGGCGCTGTCGCCAATGCGCAGCACGCCGTCGTAGCCCCCCTTCAGCAGCGTCTCGGCGTCGCCCTCGGCGCGCTCCAGCACCGGGCTCAGGCCCCACTCGCGCAGCAGCACCTCCAGCAGCGCCACGCTCATGGCCGACTGCGCGGTCAGGGCAATGCGGCGCACATGGCGCAGGGGCCGCGTGTGAAACAGGTTCACCGAATACACCGGCCCCAGCACCGCCACGCTGAAATCCGGCAGGGCTTCCAGAATGTCGGCGTTGCGAATGAACTCGACCGCGCTGATGTTGGCGATGTCCACCCGCCCCGAAAGCAGCGCCGCGTTCATCTCGGTGGGCACGCCCGTGATGGCCGTGACCCCAGATGGCAACGCCAGGGTGTCGAGAATAGGGGCCACGTTGGTGTAGTGAATCCAGCCGGCGCGGTAGGTCATGGGGCGCTCCGCACCCGTCTAAGGGTCAAAGGGTCAAGGGGTCGAAGAATTTCAGCGCCCCATCGCCTTAGACGCTTAGACCTCTTGACCCTTAGACCGCGAGCAAAGCGAGCCCTCACGGCACCACCTGCACACTCACGGCCTGCCACCCTCCATCCCGCCGGGCGTATACGCGGAGGAAGCTTTGCACGCGCTCGCCGCCGGCGTACAGGGTGCCCCGGGTAATGGCCGCGTCGCCGTATACGCGGCTGGCGTGGCGCTCGAAAATCAGGCCCGGGGGCGGGGTGCGGTTCATGTTGGCCAGCAGGTCGGCCTTGAAGACGGCGGTGCCATCGGGGAAAAAGGCCAGCCAGTCCTCGGCCAGCACGGCGGCCATGCGCGCCGGGTCGCCGTGGTGGTAGGCCGCGTTCCAGGCGTCGTCCAGGGCCAGCACAGCGTCCAGATCGGTGCCCACGGCTCAGTCGGCCGCTTCCGCGCTGCGGGGGAAGGTTTCGAGTTCGTGGTAGTAAGCGTCGCGCAGCACCGGCACGCGCCCGGCGTGCTGAATCATGCGGATCATGCCCGCCTGCGACAGCGCCATGGGGCTGGTGGCCCCGGCGGCGTGCGCGATGTGCTCTTCCTGAATGGTGCCGTCGATGTCCGACACCCCCCAGTCCAGGCTCACCTGGGTCAGCTCCGAGCCGATCATCACCCAGTAGCCCTTGATGTGCGGAAAGTTATCCAGGTAGATCCTGGCCACGGCGAGGTTGCGCAGGTCGTCCAGGCCGGTGGTGAAGTCGGTCTTGCCCAGGTTCTGTGCCAGGGTGTTGCCCATCGGCTGAAAAGCCAGCGGAATAAAGGCGTGAAAGCCGCCGCCGTGGCGCGCCACCGAGTCGTCCTGCAGTTCACGTAAGCGGTGCATGTGGTCCAGGCGCTCTTCCAGCGTTTCGATGTGCCCGTAGAGCATGGTGGCGTTCGTGCGCATGCCCAGCGAGTGGGCCTCGGCGTGAATCTGCAGCCACTTCTCGGCCTTGACCTTGTTTTTGGCGACCTGTTTACGGACCCGGTCGGCAAAGATCTCGGCGCCGCCGCCGGGCATGGCCGCCAGCCCGGCCGCCTGCAGGTCGCGCAGCACCTCCAGGGTGGGCTTCTTGCTGATCTTGCTGAGGTGCTCAATCTCGGCAGCCGTGAACGCCTTGACCTGCAGGTCCGGGTAGGCCTCACGTAGCCGCTGCACCATCTCCGGGTAAAAGGCCCAGGGGTGGTTGGGGTGATGGCCGCTGCTCATGTGCAACTCGGTGATGCCGGGCAGGTAGCGCCGCCCCACCTCGGCCACCACTTCTTCGGGGCTGTAGTCCCAGGCGCGCGCTTCGCCCTTGCGGGCGGCAAAGGCGCAGAAGGTGCAGCCCACGTAGCAGATGTTGGTGAATTCCAGGCGCATGGAGTGCACGAAGTACACCTTGTCGCCGTGCAGCGCCCGCTTGCGCCAGTCGGCCAGGCGCATCAGGGTGTTCAGGTCGCGTGTTCTGAACAGCTGCATGCCTTCGTCGAAGTTCAGTCGGGCCCCGGCCTCGACCTTCTCGGCAATGGGGGCCAGCGCCGGATCGGAGAGCCACTTCATGAGGGCAGGATACGCGCAGGCGGGGGCTGAAAATGTCCCCCTGCCCCCGGTGAACGCCCCCCGGGGGCAGGGGCGCGGCCTGCTCAGCGCATGCCACAATGGGCGCCAAGGTGACCACCCACACCGCCGACGCCCAGCGGCAGATTGCCCGGTACCGTTCCCTGGTGCAGGTCACGGCGGCCCTGGCCCGGCACGCGCGCACCCCGGACCTGCTGCGCACCATGCACGTGGAGGTGCAGCGCCTGTTTGCCATGCCCGTGACCCTGCTGGCGCGGCGCACGCCGGAGGGCGGCTGGCACTGCCTGACCCTGGAAAGCCACAACATGGCCGAGCAGGTACTGGCCCCGCGCCGCGACGGCCTGCTGGAACGCGTGCTGGGCGGCACACTGCGCCTGGAAAACGACCTGCCCGCCTACCTGCAGCGCGAGGGGCTGGGGGTGGTGCGGGTCCATTTCCGCCACGACCTGCCGCACACCATGTCCTGGATGGGCGTGCCGCTGCAGGTGGGCGGCGAGGACGTGGGCGTGCTGTCGGTGCAGAGCTACGACCTGCACGCTTTTGTTCCCGAGGACCTGGAATTTCTGGAACTGCTGGGCGTGCACCTCAGCGTGGCGCTGGAAAACGCGGCCCTGCACGAACGCATCGAGCGCGAGGCCCGCACCGACCCCCTGACCGGGCTGGCCAACCGGCGCCACTTCACCGAGCAGGCCCAGGCCACGCTGCGCCGCTGTGCGCACGGGCAGCCCTGCACCCTGGCGGTGGTGGATGTGCAGGAGTTCAAGGTCATCAACGACACCTACGGGCATCTGGCCGGCGATCAGGTGCTGGTGGGGCTGGCGGGCTTGCTGCGTGACCTGGGGCCCGGCAGCCACGCCTTCCGGCTGGGCGGCGACGAATTTGCGGCGCTGCTGCCCCTGCCGCTGCCCCGCGCCGAGGCCCAGCTGGACGACCTGCTGGGGCAGGTGGCGGCAGCCGCGTGGCCGGTGCCCCAGCCACCGCGCCTGAATGTGGGCCTAGCCGCCGCATGGCCCGGCGCCACCCTCAGCGAGTGGCTGCGCGAGGCCGACGCACGGATGTACCGCGCCAAGCGGCGGCGCACCCCCCGCCTGCTGGACCCGGAAGAGCGTGAGGGCTGACCCCTGCCCGCCGTGGCCCCGCCTACATCCCTAAATCCACCCCGGCCCACGCCCAGGCCCGGTGGCGCTGCGCTACGCTGAGAACATGACCCAGAGGAGTGATCCGGCACAGACAGAACCGCCCGCCGAACGCTGGATCGTGGACGGCCTGGAAACCACGCCGCGCGGCCCGGTGGCCCGGCTGGAGCGGCCCGACGGCCGCACGGTGGTGCTGCCCCTGACCCAGTTGCCGGACGGGGTGAAAGAAGGCGACGTGCTGGCCCTGCACGACGGCCCGGACGGCGCGCGGCTGCTGCCCCTGCCCGGCGAGACGGCCGCGCGCCGCGCCGCCGCCCAGGCCACGCTGGACACCCTGAACGAGGCGGGACGCAGAGCCCTGCCCCTGAACGATGACGGGGAGATCACGCTGTGAGCGGCGGGGACAAGCCCACCTCGAAGAAACCCGCTGCCCGCGCGGGGAAGAAGGCCGCCGGCGACCACGGGAAAGCGCCGGCGGCGGCCAGGAAACCCGCCGCGAAACCAGCCGCCCCCCGAAGCAGCAAGGGCGCTGCCTCTGGCCGCGCGGCGCGCCCCCGGAAAGGCCGCGCGGGCCGTGGGCCCAGCCCCTCGGACCTGCTGGGCGTGCTGGTCCTGCTGAGCACCGTGGGGCTGGCGGCCTGCGGCTGGATGCGCCAGCAGGGCGGCCCTGAGGGGGGCGGCCAGCCGGCCCCGGCGCAGCCCAGTGGCGAGGTGGTGATCCGCTTTCTGGACGTGGGCCAGGGCGACGCCATTCTGATCCAGAGCCCCGAAGGCAAGACCCTGCTCATTGACGGTGGCCGCAGCAGTGAGCGGATGCGCGAGCATTTGCAAGCCCTGGACGTGAAGGGCCTGGACCTGATGGTGGCCTCGCACGCCGACGCCGACCACATTGCCGGGCTGGTGCCTGCGGCTGGCCTGAAGCCGCGCGTGTTTATCAACAATGGCCTGGGCGGCACCACCCAGACCTGGGAGCGGCTGGTCGCGGCCCTGCAGGACGCCGGCACCACCTTTACCAAGGCCAGCAACCAGACAGTCAACCTGGGCAGCGTGAAGCTGCGCGTGGTTGCCCCGCCCCCCGGCATGGGCGACGACCAGAACGAGAACAGCGTGGGCATCGCCCTGCAGTTCGGCGCTTTCCGCGCCCTGATGACCGGCGACAGCGAAACCCCCGAAACCGAAGGCTGGCTGGCCCAGGAACGCGACGATCTGAAGGGCCCTTTTCAGGTGTATAAGAGCATCCACCACGGCGCGGCCAATGGCGACAGCGCCGCGTGGCTGGCGAACGTGCGTCCCGAAAATGTGGTGATCAGCGTGGGGGCGGGCAACACCTACGGGCACCCCACCCAGAAGGCGCTGGGCCTGTACAAGCAGGCGGGCGCGCGGGTGTACCGCACCGACCGCCAGGGCACCGTGACCTTCCGGGGCCGTGCCGACGGCACCTACACCGCCGAAACAGCGCGCTAAGGACATCGCCCCTCATGTGGCGCCTGTTCAGGAGAGCGCCGAAAAGGCTCCACGCCCGGTGCAACGTCCTGTTGTCGAGACGCGCCTCGCTGGGTTGATCTAGGGATCAACTTCGAGGGCATCAACGCAGCTCAGGGGGCGGCGGGGCTTCCAGGGTCAGGGGCTGGCCGGTCAGCGGGTGGGTCAGGCTCAGGGTCCAGGCGTGCAGCGCGTAGCCCAGGTCGCCGGGCAGGCCCGGCAGGTCTGGCAGCGGCGTGCCGCCGGGGCCATACAGGGGGTCGCCCACCAGCGGGTGCCCAATGCTGGCGAGGTGAATACGGATCTGGTGGGGCCGTCCGGTGTGGATCTGCACGTCAAACAGCGTCTGGCCGGCGCGGCGCTGCCGGACCTGGGCATGGCTGAGCGAGGCTTTGCCGCCCGCCGAGGCGGCGTGCACCGTGCCCAGGCGGGGGTGGGGCACCGGGCCGATGGGCGTGGTGATCGTAAAGGCGTCCTGCGCGGCCTCACCCTGCGCCAGCGCGCGGTAGACCTTGCGCACCTCGTGCTCGCGCCACGCCCGGGCCAGGGCCGAACCCGCCGCTCCCGTGCGGGCAAACAGCACCAGCCCCGAGGTGCCGCGCCCCAGGCGGTGCAGCGGGTGGGCGCCGGGGAAGTCCTGCTGCACCAGCGTCAGGAGGGTGTGGGCCAGAAAGCCGCCGCCGGGCAGGGTGGGTAGGCCGGCCGGCTTGTGGACCGCCAGCAGGGCCTCGTCCTCGTGGAGCACGGCGTAGTGCAGGGGCGCGGCCTCTTCCTGCCAGGGGGGGCGGTGCCAGGTCACCGTCTGGCCGGGGCGCAGGGGCTGGTCGTGGGTGAGGCGCACGCCGTCGACTTCCAGTTCGCCCTGCTGCAGGCGCGCGGCCCAGGTGGCGCGGGTGGAGTGGCGGTATTCGTGGCTGAGAAAGGCCAGCACGCCGGGCCAGGGGCGGTGGACCTGGGTTCGGTAGGCGTAGCCGGGGTTGGGGGGCATGGGGGTAGGGTAGAGGGGCGGGGGGTTTGTTGGATGACGGTTTCTGGTGGGTTTGCCCCACCCCCCCAGCCCCCCTACCCCGGAGGGGCAGGGGGGAGTTTTCCGCTGCGCTCGGCAAACGTTGACTGACGGTGCGGGGCGGCCAGGCTTCGCCCCACGCTGTACGCCGTGGCCTTCCTTCGCCCATCGCCGGACGCCCGCGCCCTTCGGGCACGACGGCTTCGTCTGGACCTGGGCGGTACGGGGCAAGCCGTCTTGGTGCAGCCCAGAAGGTTCTACTTTTCAAAAGATGAAGGGGTTGCTCCCCTCTCCCCCCGTGGGACTCGCAGAGCTGCGCCGCAGAGAGGGGCTGGGGGTGAGGGGGCGTCCAGACCACCTAAGCCGCCCACCACCCACCCCCATCTGTTCCCACTTCCTACAACCCACTCCCCACACCCCATTCCCCTACACTGGCCCCCATGTTTGGTCCCGCCTCTCCCCGAAGCCGCCCGCAACCCGGGCACCTGTACGACGTGGCCGTGGTGGGTGCCGGGCTGGCGGGCACGGAACTCGCGTGGCGGCTGGCGCACGCTGGGCAGGATGTGCTGCTGGTCTCGCAGGCCCTGGACCACCTAGGCAACCTGTACCAGCCCACCACGCAGGGCGTCACCTTTCCGGCCGGCAGTCTGTTTGAAGAGGTCCGCGCGGGCATGGCGCCCGACACCGACGGCTGGACCTTTCACCGCCTGCTTAAGGCGCGCATTGAGGGAACCGCCGGCATTCACCTGCTGCAAAGCACCGTGACCGCGCTGGATGAGGAAGACGGCGAGGTGGTGCTCTCCACCTGGGAGGGGCCAAAGCTGCGCGCCCGGCAGGCGGTGCTGGCGGTGGGGGCCTTCCTGAAGGGGCGGCTGCTGGTGGGCGACACGATGGAAGAAGCCGGGCGTCTCTCTGAAGTGGCCTACGACTTCCTGGCCGACGACTTGGCGCGCAGTGGTGTATGGCTGGTCGGCCAGGAGCGCCGCGCCGAGGGCGAGGGCGTGGAGCCCCCCTACGACGTGCGCTTTCTGGTGCCGGCCCCGGGCGAACTGGACGGCTTCCGGGTGGGCCGCCTGGAACGGGTGCGGATGCTGGGCCAGTGCACCCCTGGCGAGCACACGTACGCCAGCGTGTTGCAGGACGCCGCGCGGCTGGCCGCCGAACTGCTGGAGGCGCGCGCATGATCTTTCGCCTCGCGGATTTTCAGTTTCCAGACGCCGCCGCGCGCCTGTACCCCGACACGCCAGAGCGCCCCTGGGTGCTGGAGGTGGGCTTTGGGGACGGCCGCTTCTGGCCGCACTTTGCCGGGACGTTCCCGGAAGCGCCCAATTACCTGGGGGTGGAACTCTCGGGGGTGTCCCTGCTCAAGGCGCACCGCCGCCTGAAGGCCGCCGGGCTGACAAACGCCATCCTCACCAAGATGCCCGCCGACGTGCTGGTGCGCGAGGTGGTGCCGCACGCCGGGCTGGACCTGATCGTGGTCAATTTCCCCGATCCCTGGCCCAAAGCCGGGCACACCGACCACCGCCTGCTGCGCGCGCCCTTTTTCCGGCTGGCCGCCAGTCGCCTGAAGCCGGGCGGCGCCCTGCTGCTCACCACCGACCACGACGAGTATTTTGCCTTTGCCTGCGCCGAGGCCGAAGCGAGCGGTGTGATGCGCGTGGACCTGGGCCCGCCGCCCCCGGCTGCCCTGGAAACCAAGTACGCCCTCAAGTGGCGCGATCTGGGCCTGGGCGTGAACCACGCCCGCTTCGTGCCGGTGGCCCACGCGCCGGTGCCCCACGGCGAGACCGCTGCCTACCCCGATTCCCCCACCCCGGAGACCCCCGTGCCCCACGCCGTGCTGACCCTGCCCGCCACCTTCGAGCCCCAGACCTTCGAGAAAGTCACCCAGCGCAGCCCCCAGGGGCGCGGCCCCGAGTGGACCGTCGTGCTGCTGGAGCTGTATCAGGGTCTGCGGCGGGATGGCTGGGTGGCCCTGGCGCATGTGGTAGAAGGCGAACTGACCCAGGAGGTCCTGGTGGGCATCACCGCGCGAGAGGACGGCACCCATCTGGTGCGGCTGGCGAAGTTCGGCGGTCCCATTATCACCCCAGGCGTGAAGGCCGCTGTGGGCACCGTGACCGGATGGCTGGAAAGCCAGGGCGCCGTGGTCAAGCACCGGGGGTATTAGGCGATTGGCCCTGGCCTGGGGTCATCTCTTGACTGTCCCACTGTGACTGAACCTGCCCGAGAGAGGAGGCAAGGCAGATTTTGACGACGGCCGGGCTAGAGGCCCGATGTTGCCTCCCGGTACGCCGCCTGCACCCGTTTCAGCCCGGGGGCCAGGGCCAGCGCCCGCAGCAGCGGCCCCTCAATCCGGAGCACCCCGCCCGTCATGGCGGCCACCGGGTTCAGGTCGCCGCGCCAGAAGGCGTGGGCGGCCTCGCCGCTCAGCACGAACGTGAGGTCGGCGGGGCCCTGCCGGGCGGCGTCGCCGCTGTGTATCCGACTCTGCCCGCTGCGGCCGTCCACCAGCACACAGGCATGCGGCTCTGTATGTACAAAGCGCAGGGCCAGCCGCGCCTGGGCAGGGCCGGGGTCGGCGGCGCGCAGAAACACGGCGGTCAGCCGCGCTTCAAGCTCGGCGCCTGTGTGGGGCCAGGAAGGAGACATAAGGTCAGGTCAGCGTGATCGCCTGCCCATGACCGTCAGAAGTGCTGCAAAGTGGCGGCTGGGCGCAGCAAAAAGCACGGTCGTTTCGCGCTTCATGAAGCGTGCGCGCCTACACTCGCCCCACCCGGGCCTGTGGTTTGCTGCGCAGGCAGGACAGAGGCAACGAAGCCGCTCGGCGTGCGCCCAGGCGCCGGCCCAGCGGTTCCCGTTCCCTGCCCGCTTTCAGGAGGTGTTGCCATGAACCAGCAGTTGCAGCAGACCCTTCAGGCCCTGTCGGGCGGTCTTCAGGGCGTGCCCGCCAGCGCGGCCGTTCAGAACGTCACGACGTGGCATGAGACCCTGGACGGTGTCCCCGGCGCCGAAACCGTGGTGGAGCACCTGGCCAGCCTGAAGTCGGCCCTGGAAAGCGGCGATCTGGAAGGCGCCGCCGCCCTGCTGCCCGACCTGGGCGCCGCCACCGAGTCGCTGGCTGCCGACGCCCCCGAGGCCGATCAGGACGGCCTGCGCCAGCTGGCCGCCGCCCTGCAGGGCTAACCTACCCGCACGCCCAAGCGCAGGCCCCGTCTATCCTGGCGGGGCCTTGACCATGTCCGATCCGCTGCACTTCACCCACGAGCCCCTGAGTGCCATCCTGCCCGCCGTGCGAGAGCGCCTGCGCGCGGGCGGCGAGGTGCAGTTCACCGTGCCTGACCCGGACCTGGGGCTGGGCCTGTACGCGGGCGAGGCCACCCCCCACGGCCGCCACCGCCCCTGGGTGGTCTGGGCGGATCTGGCCGACCTGCTGGGCGCGCACCTGCTCACCCCCCAGCCGGCGGGCCCCGGGCGGGTGCGCGTGACCCTGCGCGCCTGGGCCCCCACACCGGACCCCGACGCCGGGGGCTACGGCCCAGCGGGCACCTGGGGCCGGGTGGACAAACTGGAAGACCCGGTGTTCCTGGCCACCTTTGTGGAGGCCCTGCGCCGGGTGGACCCCCCGCCGGGCGGGCGGGTGCTGGCGCTGGGCGTGAATGCGGGCCGCGAACTGGATGCCCTGGCGCTGGCCTTTCCCGGGCGCGAACTGGACGTGGTGGGCGTAGACCTGCAGGCAGACGCGCTGGCGGCAGCCCAGGCCCGCTGGCCCCAGGCGCACTTTCTGGCCCTGGACGTGAATGCCCTGCCCGCCAACCTGGGCCGCTTTGATCTGGTGCTGGCCCTGAGCCTGCTGCAAAGCCCCGGGGTGGTGCAGGACGTGCTGCTCGCCCGCCTGCGCCGCGAGCACCTGACGCCGGGGGGCGGCCTGATTCTGGGCTTTCCCAATGCCCGCTACCGCGACGGCACCCTCAGCTACGGCGCCCGCATGCGCAACTACGCCCGCCCGGACCTGAGCCTGCTGGCCGCTGACCTGACGAATGCCCGGCGCGGCCTGCAAAAGCACGGTTACAAGGTCTTTGTCACCGGCAAATACGAGGTGCTGCTGACCGCCATTCCGGCCGGCAAGCGCACGCCGGTTGACTTGGAACTGTAAATCGGAACGGGCCTTGCACATCTGCCCACTTTCTCTTCACGAATGCACTAGGGTGGGCAGCTGTATGCGCGCTCTGTTTCTGCTGCCTGCCCTGTTTCTTGCCGCCTGTGCCCCCGCCGCCACTGGCCCCGAAGACCTGAAAGGCCCCCTGGTGGAAGGCGAACGCTGGACCATCACCGGCTTTGACCAGAACAACAACAAGATGAACGGTGAAGTGGTGGTGCCCGCCGAACCCGACTATGACCGCACGGACCGCGAGTGGCTGTACAGCAGCGCCCGCGCGTCCATCCTGTACACCGAGAGCAGTAATTGGTTCAGCGTGTGGGATGAGCGTGACGCCTCACGCCTTGTGATCTGCATCGTGCGCTCACCGTACAACGCCGTCACCCGTGAATACAGCGGCATCGGCGTTTCGGGCACCATGGAGGAACTGCGTGCCGTGTTCGCCAAGCTCAGCGGCACGGGCGTCAAGGTTGTGGGCGGCGACTGCACCGTCAAGCGCGAAGCCAAGAACTGAGCACCGGGAGAAAGGGGGCCCCAGCAAGCCCTGCTGGGGCCCCCTCTCTATCGCCCTAGGCGCGCGGTGGAAAGCGCACGAAAGTGAGCCAGAAAGCCTCAAAGGCGCGCATGGCGCCCAGGAAGTTCTCGAAGCCCACCGGCTTGACCACATAGCCGCTGGCGTGGCGCTCGTAGGAGGACCGCACGTCGTCGTCGGCCTGGCTGGTGGTAAGCATGACCACGGGAATGCTGCGCAGCTCCGGGTCGGCCTTCAGTTCGTCCAGCACCTCCAACCCCGTCTTGCGCGGCATGTTGATGTCCATCAGGATCACGTCGGGGCGGGGGGCCTGGGCGTGTTCGCCCTCGCGGCGCAGGAAGCGCAGGGCTTCGACGCCGTCGCGCGCCACATGCATGCGGTTGGGTACCCGGGAGTCCTCGAAGGCTTCCAGGGTGAGCAGAACATCGGGCTCGTTGTCTTCAACAAGCAAGATTTCAATAGGAGCAGACATGGCGGTCATGGTGTGGGTACCCCCGGCAGAAGCACATGAAACGTACTGCCCTGTCCAGGCACAGACTCGACCCAGATGCGCCCGCCGTGGTGCTCCGCAATCTTACGGCAGATGGCCAGCCCCATGCCGTTGCCCGCAAAGGTGTCGCGGTGGTGCAGGCGCTGGAAAATCTCGAACACGCGTGCGTGGTAGTCCGGGGCGATGCCAATGCCGTGGTCGCGCACCCGCAGGTGCACCAACGCGCCCTCCTGCGCCGAGGACACCTCGACCCGGGGGGCCTCGCCCGGCGCGTGGAACTTCAGGCCGTTGCCTACCAGATTGGTCAGCAGCTGAATGAGCAGCGAGCCCTGCCCCAGCACCCGGTGCGGCGTGTTCCAGCTCAGTGTGCCGCCGCCCTGCAGGCTGCCCTGCACATTGGCAGCGGTGGCCTGCATCAGCTCGTCCAGGGCCAGCGCGGTGGGGGGCGCGGCCTGCCGCCCGGTGCGCGCGAAGGCCAGCAGGTCCTGAATGAGGCTGCGCATCCGCTCCACGGCAGCCTGGGTGAATTGCAGGTACTGCCCGGCGCGGTCATCCAGTTGCCCGCTGTACCGGCGCGCCAGCAACTCGGTGTAGCTGCCGATGGTGCGCAGCGGTTCTTGCAGGTCGTGTGAGGCCACGTAGGCAAACTGCTCCAGGTCGTGGTTGCTGCGCTCTAAGTTCTCGATCATCTCGTGCAGCTGCGCGCGCGCCTTTTCCTGCTCGGTGATGTCCTGCACCATCACCACGGCGCCGCTCACCCGCCCCTGGGCGTCATGGGTGGGAGTCACCACGTACCCCACTGGCACCGCCCGCCCGGAGGCGTGCCACATCACGTCGCGCTCTATGCGCCGGGTCTGGCCGTCTTGCAGGGTCTGGTGAATGGGGCACTCGGAGAGCAGGTAGGGGCGGCCGTCTTCATGGTGGTGGTGCACCAGCGCGTGCTGGGCCTGCCCGATCATGTGCTCCACGCTGTACCCCAGCATGCGCGCCGCCGCCGGGTTGGCGAAGGTGGTCACGCCCTGGGCGTCCAGGCCGAAAATGCCCTCGCCCGCCGCCGTGAGCAGCAGCGTGGAAAAGCGCGTGACCTCGGCCAGTTCGGCGGTGCGGGTTTGCACCCGGGCTTCCAGAGCGGCGTTGGCGTCCAGCAGCGACTGGCGCGCGGCCTGCAGTTCGGTCACGTCGGTGTTGGTGCCCACCCACTCCAGAATCTGGCCCTGTTCGCCCCGCACCGGCACCCCGCGCGCTTCCATGAGCACGTACTGCCCGTCGGCGCGGCGCACCCGGTACTCGGTGTGGTAGCCGCTGTTCTCCCGGACGGCCCGCTGCCACGCCGCCTGGGCGTGGGCGCGGTCTTCGGGGTGCAGCGCCGCCACCCAGCCTCCAGGGCTGTAGGTCTCGGGGGTCTGGCCGGTAAAGGCTTCCCAGTCGGGCTGCGGGGGCATAAAGGCGCCGTCCGGGCGGGCGGTCCAGACCACCTGCGCGGTGGCCTGCACCAGCGAGCGAAAGCGCTGCTCGCTGCTGCGCAGGGCGCTTTGCGCGGCGCGCAGCTCGGTGACGTCGGTAAACACCGCCGTGACCTGCTTGGGCCGCGTGTGCCCCGGGGCGATGCGTGGAATGGCCGAAACGTCCAGCCAGCGCCACGTTTCGCTGGGCGGGTGGAAGATCCCCATAGGCACGTGGTGCTGCGCTTCCCCGCTGCCCAGGGCCTGCATGGCCGGGTGCTGCTCGCCGGGAAAGGGCGAGCCGTCCGGGTGGATGGCCTGCCAGCGCGGGTCCAGCGATTCGCGTCCGATCAGCTGGTTCAGACTTAGGCCCAGGATTTCCTCGGCGGCGTGGTTGGCGTGCAGGATGCGGCCGTCCGGGGCTTGCACCGCCATGCCCAGGCGCAGGCTGTCCATCAGCTCCAGCGCCACCTCTAGCGGATCGCGCGCCACATGCAGGTGAACCAGCACGCCGCCGCCCGCCGGGGCCGCCGTGACCACGGCGGGCGCCACGGTCTCCACCAGTTTGGCCGTGACCTGCGCGACCTGCCCGGCCAGGGCCTGCTGCACCGCGCCGCGCACGGCCTCGGCGCTGCCCTCATCGAACAGCGCGCTCCAGTCGCCTTCGGGCGACACGCGGGCAATGCGCTCCTGGGCCGCCGCATTCAGGGCCACGCGGCCGTCTGGCCGCATCAGGGCCACGGGATCAGGCATGGCCGCCAGCAGGGCAGCGGCGTCCAGCCCGCCAAAGGCGGCTTCACCCACCACGGCGTTCAAAGGACTGGCTTCCCCCCTCTCAGCCGCGCAGGGCGTAGCCCACGCCGCGCACCGTGCGCAGCAGCCCGTAGCCGTCCAGGTCGCGCAGTTTGGCGCGCAGGTTGGCCATGTGCACGTCTACCACGTTGCTGCCTTCGGGCAGGCGGCCCTGCCAGATGTCCTGGCCGATCTCCTGGCGCGAGTACACGCGCCCGGGCTGGCGGATCAGCAGGGCCAGGATGTCGAATTCCTTGGGCGACAGGCGCAGTTCATCGCCCTTGTAGGTCACGAGGCGCTTTTGCGGGTCCAGGGTCAGGTCGCCCATGGTCAGGCTCTCGGTGGTGCGCTGGCGCAGCTGCACCTTCACGCGGGCCAGCAGTTCATCGGGATGGAAGGGCTTGATCAGGTAGTCGTCGGCGCCCAGGCCCAGCAGGCGCACCTTTTCTTCCACGGTGTCGCGGGCGGTCAGCACGATGATCGGCACGGCGCTGTTCTTGCGCAGACGCTGCACCACGTCGCCGCCGTCGAAGTCGGGCAGGCCCAGGTCCAGCAGGATCAGGGTGGGCTGGTCCTCACGGGCCTTGATCAGGCCGTTCATGGCGCTGTCGGCGTGGTCCACCTCGAAGCCGGCGTCTGTCAGGTCCATGCGCAGGACGTTGGCAATGTCCAGATCGTCCTCGATGACAAGAATGCGTTGCGTGCTCACGCCCCCGATGATACCGCTTCATGAAGCGGGGCTTCACGCGCCTGCCCGCGCGCTGCGGGGCCCCGCGCCCCATGCCCCTGCCGGGGGGTGTGCTAGCTTGAACGTACCGCGTCTCTGGACCCAACCTGCCCGGCAGGCTGGCCCTGAGCGACACAATCCATCCTCCCCCTGGCCGCGCACCTTCGGCCCCGCCTTCTCTCACAACCCGCCTGCACCACGGACCCTGGCTTCAGGCGCGGACGTACGGAGTTTTCATGAGCAACCCCAGCAAGGCCCGCCCCGAGGGCTCGGCGCCGCCCGCCCCCCACCTTGAAGTGATTCCGCTGGGCGGCATGGGCGAGATCGGCAAGAACATCACCGCCTACCGCTACGGCGACGAAATTATGGTGGTGGACGCCGGTCTGGCCTTTCCCGACAGCCACCAGATGGGCATTGACCTGATCATTCCCCGCATTGATTACCTGCAGCAGCATGCCGGGCTGATCAAGGGCTGGATTCTGACCCACGGCCACGAGGACCACATTGGCGGCCTGCCGTACATCCTGCCCCGGCTGCCCAAGGTGCCGGTGTACGGCGCGGGCCTGACCCTGGGTCTGGTGCGCGAGAAACTCAGCGAGTTCGGCATCCGCGACGTGGATACCGACCTGCGTGAAGTGCAGATGGGCGACAAGGTGCGCATTGGTACCCACTTCCAGGTGGAGTTCCTGCGCATGACCCACTCCATTCCCGATAACGCCGGGTACATCCTGACCACCCCGGCGGGCGTGGTGCTGCACACCGGCGACTTCAAGCTGGACGAGGAGCCCAGCGACGGCCGCCCCAGCGATCTGGCGCGCATTGAGCAGGCGGGCAAGGACGGGGTGCTGCTGCTGATTTCCGACTCCACGAACGCCGAGCGCCCAGGCCGCAGCGTCAGCGAGGCGGAAGTGGCGCGCAACCTCGAACAGCTGATCGCCAGCTGCAAGGGCCGCGTGTTCCTGTCCACCTTTGCCTCGAACGTGCACCGCATGCAGAACATTGTGCAGATTGCCCACCGCCTGGGCCGCCGCGTGGTGCTGGAAGGCCGCAGCATCCTGAAATACGCCCAGGTGGCCCAGAGCGTGGGCTACATGGAACTGCCCGAGCCCTTCCTGACCAACGACGAGGTGGGCACGCTGCAGGACCAGCAGGTGCTGTACATCTGCACCGGTTCGCAGGGCCAGCCCATGAGCGTGCTGCCCCGACTGGCCTTTGGCAACCACGCCAAGATTGCGCTGCGCCGGGGCGACTCGGTGATTCTGAGCAGCAACCCCATTCCCGGCAACGAGGAAGCGGTGAATCTGGTCATCAACCGCCTGTACGAGATCGGCGTGGACGTGTACTACCCGCCGGCCCACAAGGTGCACGCCTCGGGGCATGCCTCCCAGGAGGAACTGGCGACGGTGCTGAATCTGGCGCGGCCCAAGTTCTTCCTGCCGTGGCACGGCGAACCCCGCCACCAGATCAACCACGCCCGACTGGCCCAGACGCTGCCCCGGCCCCCCAAGCGCACCCTGATTGCCAAGAACGGCGACATCGTGCGCCTCAGCCAGGACGACTTCAAGGTCACCGGCACCGTGCCTGCTGGCGCGGTGTACGTGGACGGCCTGGGCGTGGGCGACATTGGCGACGACGTGCTGCTGGACCGCGTGAACATGAGCCAAGAAGGCATCCTGATCATGACGGCCGTCCTGCACCCCACCCCGCATGTGGAGATCGTCTCGCGCGGTTTTGTGCGCGCCAACCGCGAACTGGACAACCAGATTCGCAAGGTGGCGCTGGACGCCGTGGACCAGGGCATGCGCGAGAAGAAGCGCCTGGAAGACGTGCGCGACGACATGTACGGGGCCGTGCGCCGCTTCGTGCGTAAGGTGACCGGCCGCAACCCGGTGCTGATCCCGCTGATCGTGGATTGAGGCAAGACAGGCAAGGAGGCCGCCCTGAAGCTGGGGCGGCCTCTGTTGGTGTGGATCAGGCCTGGTCCGCCCAGTTTTGTACGTCGTGGCCGCCAAAGACCATCTTCCGCAGGCCCGGGGAGAAGAAGTTGGGGGTGTCTGGGGCACTGGCCTCATTCAGTCTGCTCAGGTGCTCGGCCGTGAGTTGCACCTCTAACGAGGCCAGATTGTCGGTCAGTTGCCGGGCGCTGCTGGCACCCAGGATGGTGGAGGTGACGCCGCGCTGGGCCGTCACCCAGGCCAGGGCCACCTGCGCCAGCGGGCGCCCGACTTCTGCCGCCACCGCCTCTACCGTCGCCAGCGTGTGCCAGTTGCGCTCGGTGAATTTACTGTCGCCAAAGGGATTGGGGCCGTCCAGGCGACCCTCGCCGTGGGCGCTGCCCCGGGTGCCGCCAGCCTGACGGGTGTATTTGCCGGTCAGGAAGCCTGCGGCCAGCGGGCTCCAGGGGGTCAGGCCCAGCCCCAGTTCACGCGCGGCGGGACCGTGTTCGCGCTCCAGGTCGCGGGCCACCAGTGAATATTCCAGTTGCAGGGCCACGGGCCCAGGGGCGCCGTGAACCTGGGCCAGCGTGGCCGCCTTCGCGGCGTACCACGCGGGCACGTTCGAGAAGCCAAAGTACCGGATGTGGCCCTGACGCACGAAGTCGCCCAGCGTCTGCAAGGCTTCTTCAACGGGGGTCACCATGTCCCAGATGTGCAGCCAGTACAGGTCAATGTAATCGGTCCCCAGGCGGCGCAGCGAAGCGTCCAGCGCCGCTTGCAGATGCTTGCGCCCGTTGCCGCTGGCGTGGGGGTTGCCCTTCCCGGTGGCAAAGCCCGCCTTCGTGGCAATCACCAGCTGGTCGCGCAGGTGGCCCGCCACGTACTGCCCCACCAGTTCCTCACTGCGCCCTCCAGCGTAGACGTCGGCAGTGTCAATGAAATTGCCCCCGGCCTCCACGTACGCACCGAATATCGCCTGCGATTCATCTTCAGAGGCGCCCCAGCGGGTGGCGCCAAAGGTCATGGTGCCCAGCGCCAGCGGACTGACCAGCAGCCCCGAGCGGCCCAGCGTGCGGTAAGAGGTGAGGTTCACGCCCCAGCATGGGTGAGCAGAAGAAAGCCGACTGTAGGAGCAGGTACGGACGAGGTCTGCTGGGCGGTGCCGCGCTGCCCGGCAAGTGCCCAAGGCCAACGTCACCGGGCAGCGGTTGACGCCCCGATGTCGATTGGCAGCGGGGTCTGCGTAGTTTGGGGACAAGAAGCCCAGAGGGCCTGTCCTCCCTGTCTTCTGACAGACGGGTTGACAGGCCCTGGGGATCAACATCTGGTTGGAGGAAGGCGGCGGGGTCTGGAGATCCTCTGCCTCTAGGCCTGCGGCAGGACGCGCGCTGGAGCCGTGGACGCAAGCCTCTCTTCACCTGTGCCCAAGGGCCCCTGCCCAGGGGCCCTTGGAGGACCTGATCAGTCCTCCACCACCGTCGTGGTTGTGGTGGTCTGGGTCACGGCGGGCTGGGGCTCCACTCGTTCTTCCTGGCGCACCTCGTGGCGCTCGTGGTGGGTTTCGGTGCCGGTCATGGGGTCGCGGGTTTCGGTCACCTCGGTGACCTCGGAACGCTTGGCGGTGTCGTCTGCGTGCATGGCTGACCTCCTGGGAATGAAGTGAGTGCCTTAGCGTACTGCGGCCCCGCGCCCGCCCGGCCGCAGATAAACCCTTGCCAAAGCCCACGGCCAAAGTCTGGGCCACGCCTGCTGGGCCGCCCGAGGAGGGCCACCGCATAGAATCGGCCCATGTTCGACACGCCCAAGCGCAAGCGGCCGGCCCCCACCGCCCCCACGCCGCCGGTCCACGGTGCTCCAGCGGCGCTGGGCAGCCGGCAGAGCGCGGCCGACTTTGCGCGGCGTCAGCAGCAGGCCCTGGGCCGGAGCCGGGGGGACGCTGCGCCGCAGGTGCGCATCCTGACGGGGCACGGCGCGCTGCTGGGCAGTCACCAGAGCGCCAGTTTTGAGGCGGCCCAGCAGCACATGCCGCTGAACGCCGGCCGGCTGACTGGGGTGCGCTGGGAGCTGCTGCGCAACAGGGACGACGGCGCCGAGGTGGTGGCGGCCGGCAGCGGCGACCGCTTCAGCGCCAGCCCCAGTCAGCCCGGCCACTACACCGTGCGCTGCGTGGTCGAAAGCCTGGATGGCCCCTCGGCGTTTCCTGCCGCCTCAACGGCCGTGGCCCCGCGCCGGCCTGCTGACCCGGGCGCGCACCCCTACAACCCTTACCAGGACCCCCGCGATCAGGCCGCGCAGGACGCCGAGCTGCGGGGCGACCGCCGCCGCCGTGTGCTGGCGCGCGATGAACACCAGTTCACGGTGCTGGACCCCGAAACCTACACCCGCACCCTGCTGGACCACCAGCGCGCCGATCAGCCGCTGGGCAGCCTGGAAGAGGAGCTGCAACTGCTGCCCGCCCGCAACGAGGCGAACCGCGAGGCCGATCAGCCGGCGATGGCGGCGGTGGACGCCCAGTCCGACGCCCTGCGGGCGCTGGTGGGCGCCGCCGGTTTCTTTCCAGGCATGGGCGCACCGGGCAGCGACAGTGACCGCCGGATTCAGCGCGTGCACGCGGTCCTGAGTCAGAACGACGGCCGGGAGGTACGCCTGCGGCTGTTTCTGGGCACCGTGAGGCGGGGCACTGAACGGCTGGTGCGGCTGGTCGAACTGCCGGTGATGAACGAGGTGGCCGACGCCAGCAAGGTCCGGGCGTTTGACGGCTCGCCCTACCGGCAGCCCGGGGACCGCTTCGGCTCGTTCATGACGGCACTCAACGGGTACGTGCAAAACGGGCCCCACGGTCAGGGGGTGCTGCGCTACGAGGTGGAGGGTGAACCGGCCCTGGCCGGCACCGTCACCAAGGGCCCGTCCGACCTGGAGCAGGCGGCCGGGAGCTTTGACCAGGTGGCGCGGGTGGCCGCCCTGCTGGCCCTGATTCCACCCATCGCCCTGCCGTGCCGCGTGGCGGGCGCGCTGTTTGCTGGCGGGGCGGCTGCGCTGCGCCTGAAAGACAAGTACAACAAGGCCCAGGACAATGCGGCCGAGGCAGTAGGCGCGGCAGCCAGTCTGCTGGAATTCGGCGCGGGGATCGCCCCGGAAGGCACCGGGCGCGCGGTCATAAAGGCGTCCAAGGGAATGCTGGAGGCCGGGCAGAATGCCGCCGAGGTCGCCCAGGCCCTGAGCCAGCACGAACGGGTTGAGCCAGACAAGGCGCTGACCGTCCTGAAAGACGCCTTGGCCTTCGGGCGCGTGGTGTCGCCGGAGGTCTTTGCCCCGCGCCACTACAGTGTCCAGGCCCGCCGCGTCATCGTGCAGCTCAGTCAGGCGTACGAGCTGGGGGACAAGGTGGTGAAATACGCCACGCTGCCCGAAGACTTCTCCGAGAAATTCGCCCAGTTGGCCGCCACCGAGGGGCTTTCCGACGCCGAGCGGCGGCTGCGCGTGGCCGAGTTGATGGGTGGGCTGGCGTCCGGCGACTGAAGGGGTCTTGGCCGCGCTGGCGTTCAGGTCGGTGGGGCGCCCTGACGCGCTGCCCAGCGGATGCGAAAGGCGTGTTCAGCCGCGCTGAGCCGGGCCAAAGCTTGCGCGGCTTGTTCGGGCGGCAGGCGCGATTCGAGAACCAGCGCCGCACTCCGAAAAGGGTTGAGGACGTTGGCCGAAGCCAATTGAGACGGCTGGTACTCATTCACCATAAAGGCCAACAGGCCAGCTGGACTTGAAATCTGCTGGAGAAAAGGCCACAGCTTGCGCGTGTAACTGGACCTAAATTCTTTGGCAATCCAGCGGAGCTCGGGCTCGCGTGCGTCTGGGAGAAAGCGCCAGCGTCTACCCTGGGTCCGATCAAGACGATGAGGGGTGCTGCAGAAACTCAGGACGCGCTCTTCCTGATCCAGAGGAACAGAGAATCTGACGCAGCCCTGCACACTGGCGTGCCACCTGTTCTGATCAAAATCCAGGCGATATTTCAAAGACACAACGCTGTGCGGCTCCTCGCGCCGAACGATGAGGCCCCAGGCCCGCTGCTCCTGGTCTCTTAACCCCAACTCCTCTGCCTGTGCCGCCAGCAGGGCCAGCAGGGCGTCCCGGGCGGCGGTGTTCTCTGGGACTTCCTTCCCTCGACCCCCCACACTGACACTTTACTTTTTCCATCGCGTGCGATAATCGCCCCCATGAGCGTGATTCCCTACGTGATCGAGCAGACCGGGCGCGGCGAGCGGATGTACGACATCTACTCGCGGCTCCTGAAGGACCGGATTATTTTCGTGGGCACGCCGATCGAGTCCCAGATGGCCAACACCATCGTGGCGCAGCTGCTGCTGCTGGACTCGCAGAACCCCGAGCAGGAAATTCAGATGTACATCAACTGCCCCGGCGGCGAGGTCTACGCGGGCCTGGCCATCTACGACACCATGCGCTACATCAAGGCGCCGGTGTCCACCATCTGCGTGGGCATCGCCATGAGCATGGGCAGCGTGCTGCTGATGGCCGGGGACAAGGGCAAGCGCATGGCCCTGCCCAACAGCCGCATCATGATTCACCAGGGCAGCGCCGGCTTCCGGGGCAACACCCCGGACTTGGAGGTGCAGGCCAAGGAAGTGCTGCACCTGCGCGACAAGCTGGTGAGCATCTACCACAAGCACACTGACCTGCCGCACGACAAACTGATGCGCGACATGGAACGCGACTACTTCATGTCGCCCGAAGAGGCCCAGAAGTACGGCCTGATTGATTCCGTCATTGAAAACACCCGCGAACTGGGAGGCGTGCAATGACCAAAACCGGAGGGGACCGCTGCTCGTTTTGCGGGCGGCAGCATCCGCAGATTGCCCAGCTGATTGAAGCGCCGGGGCGCGCGGCGTTTATCTGCAACGAGTGCACCGAACGGGCGCACGAACTGGTCAAGCAGAACAAGAAGTCCGGCGGGGAATTTAACCTCACCGAACTGCCCACGCCCAAGGAAATCAAGGCCTACCTGGATGAGTTCGTGATCGGCCAGGACGAGGCCAAAAAGGCCCTGGCGGTGGCCGTGGTCAGCCACTACCAGCGCCTCGCCCACCCCGACGTGAACCTGCAGAAGAGCAACATCCTGCTCATTGGCCCCACCGGCACCGGCAAGACGCTGCTGGCCTCCAGCCTCGCGGAGATGCTGGAAGTGCCCTTTGCCATCGCCGACGCTACCACCCTCACCGAAGCCGGCTACGTGGGCGACGACGTGGAGAACGTGATCGTGCGCCTGCTGCAGGCCGCCGAGTACGACGTGGCAGCGGCCGAGCGCGGGATTATCTACATCGACGAGATTGACAAGATTGCCCGCAAGAGCGAGGGCACCAGCATCACCCGCGACGTCTCTGGCGAGGGCGTGCAGCAGGCCCTGCTGAAGATCATTGAGGGCACGGTGGCGCAGGTGCCGCCGCAGGGGGGCCGCAAGCACCCCCAGCAGGAACTGGTGCAGGTGAACACGAAGAACATCCTGTTCATCGTGGGCGGCGCCTTTGACGGCATTGCCGACATTGGCCGCAGCCGCACCAACGTGCGCGCGGTGGGCTTCGGCGCCGAGCACAAGGGGGACGAGAAGGAGGAACTGCGCTTCCTGCCCGAGGACCTCGTGAAGTTCGGCCTGATTCCCGAGTTCGTGGGCCGCCTGCCGCTGGTGGTGCAGCTGCAGGACCTCGACGAAGGGGCGCTGGTGCGCATTCTCACCGAGCCGCAGGGCGCGATTGTCTCGCAGTATCAGGCGCTGTTCGGCTTTCAGGACGTGGACCTGAGCTTTACCGACGCCGCCCTGCAGGAGGTGGCCCGCCGCGCCCGCGAGCGCAAGACGGGCGCCCGTGGCCTGCGCGCGGTGCTGGAAAAGGCCATGACCGACCTGCTGTTCGAACTGCCGGTGGAGGGCCTGCGCGAGCTGCGCTTTGACGCCGAACATATTGACCACCCCATGACCTTGCTTGAGTCGAAGGGACTCAAGAAGTCTGCGTAAACGCAACAGAGCTTACAGCATTCCCCCGCGCCCGTCCCTAGACTCTGGGGACACCGTGCGGGGGTGTTTTCTTCTTTTCCCTCCGCGATACACTGATCCATTCACGCGCGCTGCGCGACCCAAGGAGCAAGCATGATCTGGGAACTACCCGTCGTCGCCCTGAGAAACATAGTGATCCTGCCCGGCGTCACCATGAACGTGGACGTGGGGCGCCCCAAAAGCAAGCGGGCCGTGGACGAGGCCCAGGCCAGTGACCGCCGGGTGCTGCTGCTGACCCAGCGTGACGCGCGCACCGATGATCCCACCCGCGCCGAACTGCACGACATGGGCGTGCTGGCCGTGATCAAGCAGGTGGTGCGCATGCCCGACAACACCTATCAGGTGCTGGTGGAGGCCCAGGAGCGCGCCGCCGTGCTGGACGAGGTGCCGTCGAGCTACATGCGCGTGCGCGCCGAAACCCGCCCCACCGCCGCCGATGGCAGCCGCGAAGTCGCCGTGCTGGCCGGTGAGGTCAAGGCCGCGTTCGAGGAGTACCAGCGCCAGAACAAGAACCTGCGCCTGGACAACTACCAGCTGGAAGGCATCAAGGCCCTGACCGACGCGGGCGCGCTGAGCGATCAGGTCACGCACCACGCCACCTGGACCCCGGAAGAGAAGCAGGAGATCCTGAACGCCGTGGAGCTGCGCCCCCGCCTGGAGGGCGTGCTGAAGCTGCTCTCGCGCGACACCGAGCGCTTCAACATGGACAAGAAGATCGCCGGGCGCGTCAAGGAGCAGATGGACGCCAACCAGCGCGAGTACTACCTGCGCGAGCAGATGAAGGCCATTGGCAAGGAACTGGGCGGCGGCGAGGACGGCCCCGCCGAGGTCGAGGCCCTGCGCGAGAAGATTGAAGCGGCCGGCATGCCCGACAGCGTGAAGGAAAAGGCGCTGAAGGAACTGCAGCGTCTGGAGCGCACCCCCGGCGGCAGCCCCGAAAGCACGGTCGTGCGCAACTATATCGACTGGCTGGTGGATGTGCCCTGGAACAAGCGCGACGAGGAAATCCTCGACATCAACCGCACGCGCGAAATTCTGGATGCCGACCACTACGCCCTGGGCGACGTGAAGGACCGCATCCTGGAATTCCTGGCGGTGCGGCAGCTGACCCACAAGCCCGGCGAGACCGAGGAGCAGCGCAAGGAGCGCAGCGCTGAGGAGCGAATTGACGACGCCGAACTGCGTGCGCCCATCCTGGTGCTCGTGGGCCCTCCCGGCGTGGGCAAGACCTCGCTCGGCAAGAGCATTGCGCGCAGCCTGAACCGCAAGTTCGTGCGGATGGCGCTGGGTGGCGTGCGCGACGAGGCCGAGATCCGTGGCCACCGCCGCACCTACATCGGTTCCATGCCCGGCCGCATCATCCAGGCGATGAAGAACGCCGGCGTGACCAACCCGGTCATCCTGCTCGACGAAATCGACAAGATGAGCAGCGACTGGCGCGGCGACCCCAGCAGCGCCATGCTGGAAGTGCTGGACCCCGAGCAGAACCACACCTTCCAGGATCACTACCTGGAAGTGGCCTACGACCTGTCGCAGGTGATGTTCATCACGACGGCCAACAGCCTGCAGACCATCCCCCGGCCGCTGCTGGACCGCATGGAAATCATCCAGATTCCGGGCTATACCCAGCCTGAGAAGGTGGAAATTGCCAAGCGCTACCGTGTGCCCCGGCAGATCAAGTCGCACGGCCTGACCGGCAAGCTCGAAATCACCGACGCCGCCCTGAACCGCATTGTCGAGGAGTACACCGCCGAAAGCGGCGTGCGCAACCTGGACCGGCAGATCAGCAAGCTGGCGCGCAAGGCAGCCCGTGAACTGCTGGAGAAGCCCTGGGACGGTGTGAAGGTGCTGGACGCCGCGCAGATTCCCGATTACCTGGGCGTGCCCATGCACCGCCCCGACAAGATGGAAAAAGAGCCCCAGGTGGGCGTGGCCCAGGGGCTGGCCTGGACCAGCGTGGGCGGCACCATGCTGCTGGTGGAAGCCCTGGCGACCCCCGGCACCGGCAAGATCAACATGACCGGCAGCCTGGGCGACGTGATGAAGGAAAGTGTGGCGGCAGCCGTGGCCTACCTGCGCGCCAACGCCCACCTGTACGGCGCCGACCCCGAGTTCCACAAGAACCTGGACCTGCACGTGCACTTCCCCGACGGTGCCACGCCCAAGGACGGCCCCAGCGCGGGGATCACCATTGCCACCGCCGTGATCAGCGCCGTGACCGGCCGCCCGGTGCGCCTGGACGTGGCCATGACCGGCGAGATCAGCCTGCGCGGGCGCGTGCTGCCCATCGGCGGCGTGAAGGAAAAGCTGCTGGCCGCGCACCAGGGCGGCATCCGCGAGGTCATCATTCCCAAGGACAACGAGCCTCACCTGCAGGAGGTGCCCGAGAGCATTCGCGGCGACCTGCGCATTCACACCTTTGAGCGCGTGGGCCAGGTCCTGGACCTGCTGCTGCTGCCCAAGCCCGAAACCGACGAGCCCAACATGCCCGTCCCCATGAGCAAAGGCGCCACGCAACCCGGCGCGTAAGCGAGCGAGAGAAAGCCCCCCGGTGCAATGCCGGGGGGCTTTCCTGTCTGACTCTGAGCCGTGGGCTCTGGGGGTTGCCCCATGGCTCATGGCCCAGAGCCCACAGCCTCACTGCGTTTCGCCGTATGCCCCACTGCACGAGGCGCCGCGTTCCGGCGCGGTGGCGCCCTGCTCGTATTTGTCGAGGAAGGCCTTCAGGCGGCTGTCGTCGGCCTTGTCCACCTTCAGCTGGGCGCCCCAGGCGCTGGCGGCCACCGGCTTGTCCAGGCCCTCGTAGGGGCTGAGCAGGGTATACGAGCGGCCCTCCACCAGTTTTTTCAGCTGGTCCACCTGGGCGCTTTCCAGGTCGGGGCGGTAGGTGATCCACACGGCGCCGTGCTCCAGGCTGTGCACCGCGTATTCGTTGTACAGCGGGCGGTCATAGACGCCGCAGTTCTGCCAGCTGGCGTTGTGGGCGCCGCCTGCCGGGGGGGTTTCGGCGTAGACCAGCGAGCCGGTGCGGTGGTCGCCGCCGTCGTACTTGAAGGTCTGCACGCCTTCGATGGTCTTGGAACCGCAGGCGGTGAGGGCCAGAAGGGCGAGGGGAGCCAGAAGGAACAGGCGTGTCATGGGCCCCCACAGCTTAGCGGCTGGGCATGAGGGGAGGGGCAGGGATGGGCGCCCCCGCCGCCTGGGCCCGCCCGCTGGGGGGGCGCGCCGGGCACTGCCCCACAACGGCCGCGTTTTCACATACTCTGGCAGCACCCCACGGCTGAAGGCTGGTCCGCCGCTGCAGCCCCCTCCCTTCTCTGGCGGGGTGGCCCCGCCCAGCCGGTTGGGACTAGGCAGTGGGCCCCACCCCCCAGCAGCCCGCGCCGCACACTGTTTTCTGGAGGCCCATGTCGCACGAACCCAGCGTGTTCAAGCTGCCGCCCCAGGCCGAGGCCGCCGTGTCCCGGCTGCTGAAGCTGGGTGCGCGGCTGCTGGGGGTGCCGGCCGCCACGCTCTGGGCCCCGCGCGCCGACGCGGCCGGCGCCGCGCCGCGCACCCTGCTGGACTGGCTGTGCCTGCAAACGTGGCTAAGCCCGGCGCAGGGGCCCGTGGTGTATCCGGGCCCGGCCCTGCACCCACCACGGGCGCTGCTGGCTGCGGATACAGACGAGACGCGCTTTTTTGTGGGCCTGCTGCTGCGCCACGACGACGGCCAGCCTCTGGCGGTGCTGTACGGCGCAGCCCCCACCCCGGGCCCGGCCCTGGACGAGGACACCCAGGCGGCGCTGGCCGATCTGGGCACCCTCTTGGTGAATGAACTGGGCCGTGCGCCGCCGGCGCCGCCCGAAGCCGCGCTGCAGGCGGTGGGCGAGCACACCTCGGACGCGGCGTATGTCAAGGACCGCGCCGGGCGCTATCTGTGGGTCAACCCGGCCGCCAGCGCCCTGCTGGGGCTGGCCCCGGCGCGCCTGCTGGGCCAGACCGACGAGGCGCTGTTTGGCCCGCAGGCCAGCGCCGAACTGCGGGCCCTGGAACAGCGCGTGATGGCCACCCGCGTCCCCGAGGTCACCGAGCGGGAGGTGCAGCGGGCAGATGGGCACCACATCTACCAGCTCACCACGCTGCCGGTGGTGGAGGGTGGCCGTGCAGTGGAGGGCGGCGTGGTGAAGGGCGTGGCGGGGCTGGCCCGCGACATCACCGACCGGCGGCGCCGGGTCCAGGCGATTCAGGACGTGAGCGCCGCCCTGTCGCCCCAGGCAGACCTGCACACCCAGACCCTGGCGCGGCTGGCGCTGGAAGACCCGGTCACGGGCCTGCGCAACCGCCGGGCCTTTGACGCTGATCTGGAAGCCTACCTGGCCCAGCTGGCCCCGGGAGACGGGGTCTCGCTGCTGCTGCTGGACGTGAACGCCTTCAAGGCCTGGAACGATGTGCACGGCCACGCGGCGGGCGACACGCTGCTGCGGGCGCTGGGCACGGCGCTGCAGGCGCACTGCGCGGCGGCCACCGTGTACCGGCTGGGCGGCGACGAGTTCGCCCTGCTGCAGCCCGGCCCGGCGCCGGGCTCCCTGCGCGAGTGCGTGCGCGCCGCCGAGCGCGCCGTGCAGGCCCAGGGCTTTGCCGAGCTGAGCTGCGCCGCAGGGCTGGCCCGCGCCCCCGCCGAGGCCACCACCCCCAGCACCCTGGCCCGGCTGGCCGATCAGCGCATGCTGCACGAAAAGGCCGCGCGCCGTGCCGATCAGGGCCTGGGCAACCTCACCGGCGCCCCGCCCGACGACCGGGCGCTGGAACTGGCGGGCGAGGTGACCTTTGGCGCGCTGCGCGCCACCCTGGCACTGCTGGCCCACGACACCCGCCCGGAGCAGAACGTGTGGGCGCCACTGCTGGAAGCTGCCGTGGCGGCTGTGCCCGGGGCCGAAAGCGGGTCGCTATCGCTGCGCGAGGGGGACAGCTTCGTGCTGCAGGCGCAGGTGGGCTTTTCCAGCGCGCTGGTGGGGGTGCGCCAGCCGGCCGCCGCCGCGCACGTGTGGTACGGCGCGGCCAGTGCCCCCCAGGTCAGCCGCGCGCGGGTGCTGGCCCGCCACGAGATCAGCCAGCGCCTGCGGGCGGCGGCGGCCAACGAGGAATGGACCCGCGCCCGGCCTGCCTTTGAAGCCCACGGCGAACTGACCCATATTCAGGCCAACGTCTGCGTGCCGGTGGTGCAGGGGGGCGAGGTGGTGGCTTACCTGAATCTGGACAACCTGCAGAACCCGGCGGCGTTTTCGGCCCGCAGCGCCGATATTGCCGAGGCGTTTGCCACCCAGATCGCCGCCCTGCTGGCCGCACAGCGGCGGCAAGCCCAGGAGGCCGCCCGGCGCCGCGAACTGGAAGGCCTGCTGAGCGTGACGGCGGCCCTGCGCGAGGTGACCCACTCGGCGCAGGCACAGGGGGTGCTGGCGCAGCAGGCGGCGGCGCTGCTGGGCACCGCCGAGGCCACGCTGTGGTGCCCGGTCCAGAACCAGCCCCCGCTGGCCCGGCCCCAGGATGAGGCCCTGGCCCAGCAGGCCCTGGCCACCCGCACCGTGGTGCGCTGGCCGCCTCCGGAGGACCCAGCCTCAAACGCGGCGGCCCCGAACCCCGCGCCCCAGGGACCAGTGCCCGCCGTGATGGCCGCGCCGCTGTGGCGGGCCAACGGCGAGCCTCTGGCGGCCCTGGTGGTCAGCCGCCCGCACCCGCCCTTCAGTGAGCTGGACGCGCAGCTGCTGGGCGGCATTGCGGCCATTGGCACCACGACCCTGGAACGCCTGGAAGGCGTCGAGGCCCTGCGGCGCCGCGCCGAGGAGTTTCAGAAGCTCAGCGACCTGTCGCACCTGACGGCCACCCTCACCGACCCGGCGCAGGTGGCGCGGCGCATTCTGGCCGAATGCCGCAGCTTCCTGGGTGCCGAGGTGGCCGCCTTTGTGGATCTGGACGGTCAGCCGGTGGTCACCGATGGCCACGCCCCGCCCACCGTGCTGGCGGCGCTGGGCGCCCCCCAGGCGCTGGCCCCGGACGGCCAGATGACCGCGCCTGTGCAGCAAGACGGGCTGGTGGTGGGGCAGGTGGCCCTGCTGTGGCGCCCGGCACGGCCCCTGCCCCAGGCCGCCCGCCCCCTGCTGGACCGCGCCGCCGAGCTGATCGGGCAGGCCCTGGAACGCCGCGCGCACTTGGCGGCGCTGGAGGCCACCCAGGAAGGCGCCCTGCTGACCCTGGGGCTGGCCCTGGAACTGCGGGATTTCGAGACTGCCGGGCACACCCGCCGGGTGGTGCAGCAGGCGCTGGCCCTGGGCGCGGCTGTGGGCCTGGGCACCGAGGAACTGGAGGGCCTGCGCCAGGGCGCCTACCTGCACGACATAGGCAAACTGGCCGTGCCTGACCGCATTCTGCTCAAGGCCGGACCCCTGGACGCCGCCGAGTGGGCCACCATGCAGAGCCACGCCGCCGTGGGCTATGAGCTGACGCGCAGCATCGCCACCCTGCACCCGCTGGCGCGCGCCGTGATTCGCCACCACCACGAGCGCTGGGATGGGCGCGGCTACCCCGACGGCCTTGTAGGCGCCGCCATTCCGCTGGTGGCCCGGGTGTTCAGCGTGGTGGACACCTACGACGCCCTGACGAGCCACCGGGTGTACAAGGCCGCGTGGCCGCCCGAAACGGCCATCCTGGAGTTGCAGGCCCAGGCCGGCCACCAGTTTGATCCGGTGATCGTGGCTGTGTTTATCGAGCTGCTGCGCGCCCAGCCTGACCCCCTGGCCGGGCTTCAGGAAACCCCAGCGGATTAGCGGGAGGAGGAAGTGGAGGTGTGTGGCCTCGGGGAAGAGGGCAAGCGGCGCGGCGGGGAGGTCAAGCAAAATCACCCGTCTGCCCCGATGAAGCAAGCTAGAGGTATTGGGAAGTCATCAGGGGCCGGACAGGGGCAGCCCGTTGCACCCTGGGGCCGGAAGCCGGCTCCGCCCGCGTCGCTGTCTCTCACAACCCCCACTTTGTTTGCCTCCGAGACATTGGAAGTCTCCACTCGGGGTGGCTCTGGGGTCTCCCGGTCTACTCGCCTCCGGCCACCACGTCGCGGCCGGTGTCGGGCTGTGCCGCGAACCCCGGGGGGGTGCCGTTCGGAAAGCCGGGGCCCAGCAGGTCCACCGGCTGGCGGTCAGGCACAATGTCACCCTTCAGGCCCTGGGCCGCCAGCACGGGCAGGAAGGCCGCCATCACCTCGTCTTCGCCGTGCACCAGCCACACATGCGGCTGGCCCGCGCTCTGTAGGAAGGCCAGCAGGTCGTCCTGGTCGGCGTGGGCGGAAAAGCCGCCGATGGTGTGCACCTGCGCGCGCACCGCCACCTCCTCGCCCATGATCCGCACCGTGTCGGCGCCCGCCACGATCCGCCCGCCCAGACTGCCCGGCGACTGGTAGGACACGATGATCAGGCTGGTCCCGGGCTTCCAGAGGTGGTGTTTGAGGTGGTGCTGAATGCGTCCGCCCGTCATCATGCCGTTGCCCGCCAGAATGATCGCCGGACCGTCGTAGCGGTTGATGCGCTGGGATTCGGCGCTGGTGTTCACCACGTGCAGGGTGTTCGGCCGGAAGGGGTCCTCGCCGGCCTGCAGGGCGTCACGCACCTCGGGGATCAGTTCATCGCCGAACTCGAAATACTCGTGGGTGGCGCGCGCCGCCATTGGAGAATCCAGAAACACCGGCATGCGCGGCACCTCGCCCGCGTCCATCAGGGTCTTCAGGGTGTGCAGGATGGTCTGGGTGCGCTCAATGGCAAAGCTGGGAATCAGGATCTTGCCGCCCTGGCGCACGCTGTCGCGCAGGGCCGCGCTGAATTCGGCCAGGGTGTCCGGCCACGCGCGGTGGGTGCGGTTGGCGTAGGTGGATTCAATCACCACGGCGTCGGCCTGGGGGGGCGGAGTGAAGTCCAGCTGCAGACCACTTTCGCGGTTGCCCAGGTCGCCGCTCATGATCAGGCGGCCCTCGCTGCTCTCCAGCAGCAGGTAGGCGCTGCCCAGAATGTGCCCGGCGCGCTCCGGGGTCACGCGCACGCCCGCAATCCGCTGGGTGTCGCCAAAGTCCAGGCTGGGGCGCAGCAGGGCCAGCGCGCGGTGCACGTCCGCTTCCTCGTACAGCGGCGGAAGCACGGTGTCGTCGGCATGGCCCTGGCGCCGGGCGCGGCGCAGGTCATGGCGGTAGCCGTCCACCTGCAGGCGGGCGCTGTCCAGCAGCACCGTTTCGGCCAGCGCGGCGGTGGGGGCGGTGCAGTACACCGGGCCCCGGTAGCCGCGCTGCACCAGCAGCGGCAGGCGGCCCACGTGGTCCAGGTGGGCGTGGGTCAGGATCACCGCGTCCAGCCCGGCCACGTCAAAGGGAAAATCCTCGCGGTTGCGCGCTTCCATCTCGTCGCCGCCCTGGAACAGCCCGCAGTCAATCAGCAGCTGCCGCCCGCCCAGCGTGAGCAGGTGCATGCTGCCCGTGACCGTTTGCGCCGCCCCGAAGCTCTGAAGGTTCATAGGGCAGTGTAGGGGCGCGGGGCCGTGCGGCACGCTTTACCTGCCCTTTACCCTCCTGGCGCCGCGCGGCGGGATTGGGTACGGTCTGAGGCATGACCCAGCATTCCGGCAGCTCCGTGCCCGGCGCCCCAGACGGCTTTGGGCGGATTCTGGTGGGCGTGGATTTCTCGGCGTCCTCTCAGGCGGCCCTGCGGCTGGCCCGCAGCCATTTTCCGGCCGCCCAGCGCCTGCTGGTGCACGTCACCGACGCCCGCGTGACGGCCGCCCCAGACCTGATGGGCGGCGTGACCCCTTCCCTGACCGACCCAGCCCTGCTGCACACCATGGAAGCCGCCGATGCCCAGCGCCTGCAGGCCCTGGTGCAAGACGGCGAGGAACTGGCGGTGCTGGTGGGCGACCCGGTCACGGGCCTGCTGGACAGCGCCCGGCGCTGGGGCGCGGACCTGATCGTGGTGGGCACCCACGCCCAGAGCGCGCTGGAGCACTTTTTCCTGGGCAGCACCGCCGAGAAAATCGTGGGGCGCAGCGCCGTACCAGTGCTGACCGTGCGCGGGGGCGCGGCGTGAAGGTGGGCATTGTGGGGGCCGGGCTGGTGGGCGCCACCGCCGCCTACGCCCTGACCCTGCGCGGGTCGTGCAGCGAACTGGTGCTGACCGATGTGGACGAGGACCGTGCCCGCGCCGAGGCGCAGGACGTGGCCCACGCCGCGCCCGTCAGCCACGGCGCCCGGGTCACCAGCGGCGCGCCCAGCGACCTGCAGGGCAGCGCGGTGGTGATCGTGGCGGCCGGGGCCAACCAGAAGTCCGGCGAATCCCGCCTGGACCTGCTGCAGAAAAACGCGGCCATCTTCCGCGACCTGATTCCACAGGTAACGCGCGCCGCGCCGGAGGCCACGCTGCTGATCGCCACCAACCCGGTGGACGTGCTGACTGGTCTGAGCGCCGAACTGGCCCCCGGGCAGCCGGTGATCGGCTCGGGCACGGTGCTCGACAGCGCCCGGTTCCGGTATCTGGTGGCCGAGCGCGCGGGCGTGGACCCCACCCACGTCCACGGCTACGTGCTGGGCGAACACGGCGACAGCGCCGTGGTGGCCTGGAGCACCGCCACCGTGGCCGGGCTGCCCGTGGCCGACTTCATGGCGGCGCGCGGCCTGCCCTGGACCCCGGAGATCCGCACGCAGATTGAACAGGACACGCGCGGCGCCGCTGGGCAGATCATTGCGGGCAAGCGCGCCACCTACTACGGCATCGGCGCGGCGCTGGCCCGCATTGCCGAGCGCATTCTGGATGACCGCCGCGCCGTGCTGACCGTTAGCGCGCCCACCCCTGAATTCGGTACCAGCCTCAGCCTGCCGCGCGTGCTGGGCCGTGCCGGCGTGCTGGACACGATTGTGCCCGCCCTGACCGAAGAAGAACGCGCCGCCCTGGAGCGCAGCGCCGACATTCTGCGCGAGGCAGGGGCGTCCCTGGAAGGGTAGGGGAGAGCCCGGCCCAAAACGGGGGCCGGGGGGGCTCCTAACGGCCGGTGCCGGGCGGAGTGACCGGGGCCGGGGTGGGCGCGGCCGTCCCTGGGGCCGGTTCGGCGTCCACAAACTCGCCCGTGATGGTGCCGCCCTCGGCCTTCACGGCGCGCACCTCGTTGCGGTCCAAGTCGTACAGGATGGTGCCGGCGCGCAGCACGTCCTGGCCCTTGACGCTCTCGGCGGGCTGCTCTGGGGTGCCGTACAGGCGGGCCACGTTACGCGTATCGTCGTATTCCACCCGCGCGGCCTTGCTGATGCGCCCACCTTCAGAGTTCAGCACCACGTTGCCCACCAGCGTGGTCTTTTCCTCGTCCACGCTGACCTCTATGCGTTCGCTCTGGCCACTCAGGGCGTCCTTGTCGCTGCGGCGCTGAAAGGTGATGGGCCCGTCAATACGGGCAATGCCGTCGGTGCTGTCGTACACCAGTTTCTGGCCTTTCAGTTCGGTGCGGCCCTGGGTCACCAGCACAGTGTTGGGAGCGGGTTTGGGGCTGGTCTCCACGCCGCAGCGGCTCAGGCGGTCGGTCTTGTCGGGCGGGGCTTCGTCCAGAAAGCGGGCGGTGCCGGCGCTGGCTTCCACCCGGCCGTCGCTGCCTTCCTGGTCCCCTTTGGGCGGCAATTGCGTGACCAGGGCCAGGGGCACCTGAATGACGTTCTTGTCAATGGTCAGCCGAACGCCACCGGTATCGGTCTCACTGAAAACCGCCAGCGTGGGGGCATTCTCGGGCTCGTCCTCTGTGGGTGTGCACAGGGCGAAGACCCCGGTGTCGTCCCGGGTCCCGGTTTTGACAATCAGGATGCGGCGCTCCTTGCCGTCCTTTTCACTGCGCCGGACCAGTTCGAGGCTGGACTGTTCCGCCCCTGCCTCCTGCGGCGCCAAGTCTTCCGGGGGCACTTGTGGGTTGGACTGGGTGGCGGGCGGCGGCGTGCCCGGCGCCTGCTGCGCCCACACCATGCCTGCCCCCAGCCCCAGCAGCAGGGCCAGCGTGGCCCGCCCTGTCCATGTCCAGCCCGCTTTGCTCATTGCGCGCAGTCTAGCGGCTCCCTGCATGAGACTTTGCGTGTCGGCGCCGCCTTCTGGTCACGGCCAGACCGCAAAAACCCCCCCCGGCGCGCAGGAGCCGGGAGGGCAGGGGAGCGGCTGAAGTTACTTCTCGCCAGTCAGCTTGAACTGCTCGGTGGGAATCTTGTACGCCGAGTTCAGCGCGCGCACGCGGGCAAGGTCGGTGCGCTGCTCCAGGTAACCGCTGGCGGGGGCCTTCACGGTGGCCTTGCTCTTGCTGTCCACGCTCACCGCGTTGCCCACCACGTAGGCCACGTTCTTCTTGTCGTCGTAGTACACGGCGTCGCCGGTGGTGGTGGTGGTGCCCTGCACCAGTTTCACGCCGCCGCGCACATACAGGGTCTTGCTTTTGGTCAGCGCGCGCACTTCCTGGCCGGTGATCACCAGTTCCTTCTGGTTGCCCCTGGCCGCGCGGGTCAGGCTGGGGGTGCCGGTCAGCTGGGCCACCTCGCGGTCCTCGTCAAACACCAGCTTGTCGGCCTTGCCGCTCTGGCTGCCGGTGGAGAGCGTCACGCCGCCGGTACTGGTGGACACGTTGTTGTCCACATCCAGGCTCATCTTGGGCGCCTTGATGGTCACGGTGTCGCCGTCTTCCTTCTTTTCCGGCACGAAGGTGGCGCTGGCGTTGCCGTCCAGCACGCCCTGGCCGGTGCTCTCGTCGTAGTTCAGGCCGTTGCCGGTGGCGGTCAGGCGGCCACGGGTCACCTTCACGTTGCCGGTAAAGGTGGCGGTGCGCTTGCCCTTGGCTTCAATCAGCGGAATGCCTTTGGGCGCGGCCATCACAGCCTGCGAGGCTTCGATGTTCAGGGTGCTGACTTTGGCCTTCACGGGGGTGCCGGTAAACGTCAAAGGCCCATTGCGCACGTCGCCGCGCGGGCCGCCCTGAATGGTGATCAGGCGCTTGGCGGCGTCGCCGCTCTGGGCCAGCACAGGGGCAGTCACGGCCAGCAGGGTCAGGAGGGAGGCAGTCTTTTTCATGGAAACTCCTTTCAGGCTTTCACGCGCTGGCCGTTGACGCAGCGCTCGGTGGTGTCGAGGTCGGAATAAGTGACAGAGTTGTTGTTGTCCACGTCTTCAATGTTGAAATCAAAGCCCATCTGTAGCTTCTGGTAATCGCCGTTGAGGAAGGGAGAGCGCACCTTGGCCACCGGTGCATAAAAGCCCCGCCCCCCCTCAATCCGCACCAGAGTCTGTTCGTTTCCGGTCAGATCGATATCTGCACATTGCTGCACCAGGGTGATGCGGGCCTGACGGGTGGTCATGTTGTCCTGGCCGTCAATCGTCAGGTCTGGGGTGGTCAGCCGGGCGTCCAGGGTCGTGCGGCCAGTGTAGCGGCCTCTGGCGTCTTTTTCCTTGACCACACGCTGGCCCCCCGACAGGCCGGTCAGGCGCGTGCGGCTTTGCAGGGGATCGCTGTCTACCCTGGCGGCCCGGAAGCTCCACACAGCGTCTGGGTCGCGCGAGGGGTACAGGCGCAGCTCCACCCCGCTGAGGGTCACGCCAGTGCCCGCGTCGCGGCGCCCGGTGGGCACAAACGCAAAGACCAGCGCAAAGAGGGTGATGCCCGCCAGGGCGTAGAGGCCAGTTTTCTGCACGGCCCGCACTTTAGCGCGGCCCTCTCATGAGAGTGGTGGGGACAGGATGGGACGGGCTGCCCCGGCAGTCGCCCCTGTCAGGTAACGTCCCGAACAGTTGGAGGGGGAGGGGCAAGGCCCTTAGCCTGCGGGGCATGATTGACACGCACACCCACCTCGATTACCTGGACGACCCCGCCAGCGCGCGCGGTGAACTGGGCCTGACCGCCCTGGTCTGCATTGGCGCCAGCCCCGAACACGCCCGCAACGCCATTGCCCTGGCCGAGCAATTCCCCGACGTCTACGCCACCGTGGGCCTGCACCCCACCGACGCCGCCCAGGACAGCCCCGAGGCACGCGCCGAACTGGAGGCCCTGAGCACCCACCCGCGCGTGGTAGGTATCGGCGAAAGTGGTCTGGACGACTACTGGGACGATACGCAGCGCACCGCCCAGCGTGCGGCCTTCGAGTGGCAGCTGGACCTCGCCGCGCGTACCGGCAAGCCGCTGGTGATCCACACCCGCGACAAGGCCGGGCAGGACCGCGCCCAACAGGGCGTGATGGACGTGCTGCGCGCGTGGCCGGGGGTGCCGGTTATCCTCCACTGTTTCAGCGGGCACGCGGGGCTGCTGCGCTTTGGCCTGGACCGGGGCGAGCACACATACTTTGGATTTGCGGGCAACACCACCTACAAGAACGCCCCAGAGATCCACGCGGCGGCCCGTGAGGTGCCCCTTTCGCGCCTGCTGCTGGAAACCGACGCGCCCTTCCTGGCCCCGGTCCCCAAGCGCGGCAAGCCCAACCGCCCCGGGTACGTGCGCTACACCCTGGAGTTCATCGCGGCCCTGCGCGGCCTGGACCCGGCCGAACTGGAACGCGCCACCGACGCCAACGCCCGGCGGGTCTACAACCTGCCCGATACCTCGGCTTGAGATACATCTAAATCAGAGGTATGCTGCGGCCATGAACACCCGCGAGCAGCTGCGCATGCTGATCCTGGCGGTGCTGGACCGGCAGCCCGAACACGGCTACGCCATCGCCCAGGCCATCAAGGGCCGCAGCGAGGGGCTGCTGACCGCCCGCGAAGGCACCCTGTACCCCGCCCTGCACGCCCTGGAAGCCGAGGGCCTGATTGAAAGCGAGGAACACGAGGTGGGGGGGCGCCTGCGCCGCGAATACCGCCTGACCGAGAGTGGGCGCCGGGTGCTGGCCCGCAGCCGCAAGGCGTGGCAGCAGCAGGTGAACGCCGTGCAGGCGGTGCTGGGGGGGCAGTCGTGAGGCTGGAGGCGTGGTTGGCCGCAGCCACGGCCGGCCTGACGCCGGGCGTGCAGGCGCGGATGCGCGCCGAATACACCGCCCATGTGCAGGACGCGGGTTTGGACGAGGCTGAAGATGTCGAAGGGCTACTGGGAAAGCCGAAGAAGGCGCGGCGAGCGCTGGCGCGCCTCTATCTGGACGTGGCGACCTTTGAGGGTTTGCGCGAACCAAGGGGCCAGCGAGTCGGCTTCTGGATCCTGGGGGCTTATGGCGCCCTGCTGTTGCTGCTCTGGGCAGGCGGGAACGATCAGGTAGGCCCGCCCCTGAATGGAGTGGCAATAGCGGGAAGCCTGCTGGCGCTGTTCACCCTGGGTATCAGGCGAATGGGCCCTGAACTCCGGGCTCTATTGCAGACCAACCTGGGTTTGTGGGCCGTGAACTTCAGTTTCTGGGTCTCGTGGACGACGGGCGCGTGGACGGGCGAGCCTCCGCTGTGGTTGGTCATGGGCTTTCCGCTGATGTGGCTGTGCTGGGGCGCCGAGATCACCTTTAAAGCCCAGAAACTCCGACGCACCCTGACCCTAGAACAGCCGGCGGTGTCCGCATGACGCCCGAACAGTGGCTGCACGACGCCACCCGGGGCCTGCCCAGGGCGGTGGTCACCCGCGTTCAGACCGAAACGCTGGCCCACCTGCAGGAGGCCGGGCTGGGAGAGGGCGACGACATCACGGCCCTGCTGGGTCCGCCGGCCACCACCCGGAAGGCGCTGGGTCGGCTCTACGTGTCGGCGGCCGAACTGGACGTACTGGGCCGTGACCGGGTGGACGGCTGGTTGCTGAGCCTTGTGATGCTGGGGGTGCTGGCGGTGGGGCTGCTGTTTCAGGGGGCCTGGACGGGTGACCCGCATCTGCCGACACTGGGTGGGGTGGCCGCAGGGCTGGGCCTGCTGGCGCTCACAGCGGCCTGGACCCACCACTGGCGCCCAGAACAGCGCCGACAGATGCGGGCCAACATGGGCTTGTATGGAATCGTGCTCTTTCAGATCGTGCTGCCGGCGCTGAGCAACCTTCCGCTGGGCCTCCTGGAAAGTGTTTCGCTGTGTCTTTGGGGAGGTTTGTTCCTTACGGGGCTGATCGCGGCCCAGCACAGCGCGCAGAAACTTCGCCGCACCCTGGCCCTGGAAGGTGCGCGCGCATGACCCACACGCCCCAGTGCCTCACCGACTATCTGGCCGCCGTGACCGCGCCCTTTCCAGCCGATACGGCCGCCCGATTGAGGGGCGAACTGCAGGCCCACGTGCTGGAGGCCGCCGAAGCCCTGGCCGACCAGGGCGACCCGACGCCCACTGAGACCGCGCTGCGCGACCTGGGCAGCGTGCGCGAGGGGCGGCGTGCCCTGGAACGCCAGCACTACACCGGGGCCGAAGAAGAAGTCCTGCTGGCCTGCCGCTTTGCCCATCTGAAGCGCACCTCTGCGTTCTCTCTGGCCCTGGGTGCCGCCATCATCCTGGCGTGGCCACTCCTGCTGCTGTGGCTGGAACGGCCGATCACCTGGGGGCTGTATGGGGCCCTGGGTGCGGTGGTCCTGGCCTCCGCCATCCTGGAGAGGTGGGTGCCGCGCCGCTTTCCAGCCTGCAGTGCCCGCGTGCTGCTGGGGCTGCTGCGCCTGTGCATGGTGCCCGCCGTGATCGGCGCCTTTCAGGTGCTCGCCCTGAATGGGGAAGCGACGCGCTGGGCCGGCCTCCTGGGCGCTGGGGTGGGCTTCTGGCTGGTGGCGCGGCACGACTGGCGAACCCTATGGTCCCTGTTGCCCAAGGCCCTCTCCGGGGCCCGCTGAGGAGGAGAGGACATGACGGCCCAGACCCCTTTTGACCACTGGCTCACCCAGGTCACGGCCCCTTTCCCGGGCGACACCGCGTGGCGCCTGCGCGCCGAGTTCAGCACCCACTATGAGCAGGCGGTGGACGACCTGACCGCGCTGGGCGACCCGGACCCTGCACGCACCGCCCTGCATGAACTGGGCGAGCCCGCCACCGTGATCGCCGCGCTGGCGCACACCCATTTCACGCGTGCGGACCTCGCCTGGATGGACCGCGACGGGGAATTAAAGAGGCTGCTGGCCGACCCGGACCAGTTGCACCGGGAACCGTTCGGGCGCTGGGTCGCTGGGGTGGCCCTGTGGCTGGGGCTCTCGGTCTGGTTGCTGTTCGGGCTGCCGGGATTGCCCAGCACCATGTCGGTCCATACCGCCTTCGGCCCACTGGCTGGCCTGCTGCTGCTGGTGCTGGTGGGGGTGCAGCTTGGCGAGCGGTGGACCGTCAGTCGGCGGCCCCAGCGGTCCGCCGCCATCTTGCGCCGCTGCTGGCGCATGCTGTGGCATCCCCTCGGGGGCCTGCTGGTGGCTGCTGCGCTCCTGGGTCCTTCTCTGGTGTTGGGGCTGGTGGCGCTGGGCCTGACGCTCCACGCTTTTCTCATCCGGCCTCGCGAGGCCCTGTCCCTGCTGGACAAAGCGTGGCGCGGAGCGCACTAGCCTCTACAGATGGCGCTTGAAAAAGGCCACGCTGCGCCGCAGGGCCAGCCCCAGATTGCCGCTGAGGTTGTGGTTGTCGCCCTCGTAGCGGTAAGCCTCCACAGGCTGGCCTGCCGCGCGCAGGTCATTCGCCAGCGCTTGTTGAAAGCTGTAGGGCACGTCCTTGTCGGCAGTGCCGTGGTGCAGCTGCAGGGGGCGGCCCTCTAATTCCTTCAGGTAGGCATTCGGGCTGAGCAGGCGCAGGTAGCGGCGGCTCAGGCCATCCAGGGTACGCCGCTGGCCCCCCGGCGGGTTCCAGTCAGTGTTCAGGAGGTCATAGCCCGCCACCACGCCTGCCCACAATGAGGCGGCCTTGAAGTCCCGGTCCACCAGCAGGGCCCGCAGCGAGAGTTGCCCGCCCATCGAATGGCCCCACAGCCCCAGGCGCCGCCTGTTTACGCGTGGGTCCTTTTTCAGGCTGGCAGCGGCGTTCAGCACGTCCACCGTGTAGCCGGGGTCGGTGTAGCCGCCTCTGGCCTCGCCCTGGCTGTCGCCGTGTCCCCGGTAGTCGCTTTTCAGGGTCACGAAGCCTGCGCGCGCAAAGGCGTCCTGGTAGGCCACGTAGCGTTCGGTGGTGCGGTACTCGTCCGGCGGAATGTAGCCGTGATTGAACACGATGGCCGGCCAGCCGCCCGGGGGTGGGGTGCCGCGTGGCACGGTCAGCAGGGCATTGATCCGCAGCCCCTCGGACTGGTAGCTCACCACCTGCCGCGTGTAGTTCACGCCGGGGGCCAGTGTGCGCCGCACCGTGAGGGCGCTGCCGGGGTAGGTGAGCGCCCGCAGCGCCGGAATGCTGATGGGCTGCGCGGCAGCGGCGGCGCGCAGGGCGGCCTCATCCGGCGTGGTGCGGGGAGGCGGGCTTGCCGGGTCTGCCCCCTGGGGTGGGGGCACCGCGCGGTCCGGCTGCCCCAGCGTTTCTGGCTGTGTCAACGCCACGTACCCAGCCCCCAGGCCCAGCGCCAGCAGCGCGCCCAGGATCAGGCGCCGCATGGCGGCTCCGAATGGGTGGCAGGCGGAATCATGCCCAGAGGCTAAAGAAGAGGGCCGCCGCACATTGCGCGGCGGCCAACGGTTGGTCTTGGGCGGGTCTTAACGGCTCAGCACGTAGGTGCTCAGCTTCAGGAAGGGGCTGGGGTTGGCGCCGCCCAGAGGCTGGGCCGTGTCGTACAGGTTCCAGCCGCGCTTGACCGACATGGCCGGCAGCACCTCAGCGCCCCCCAGAAATTCGGGAATGCTGATGGAGTCCAGATTGGCGTCCACCGGGCTGAACACCAGCCACTGCTTGTTGCGGGCAAAGCTCTCGCCGGCATCAAAGCGGGCGTTGTTGTTGCTGTCGTCAAACACGATCACCTGATACACGCCCGCCACCGAAGGAATGGTGGGCAGGTCGAAGCCAAAGGCCCAGGTGTTCACGCCCGTTGAGACGATGTTCTGGTCAATGGTGCTGGTGTTCGTGACCGCCACCGGTACCCCCGTGCCCACCAGGGCCAGTCGCAGGCGGGGGTTCTGGCCCCAATCACCGGCGATGGAGCCGCTCAGAGCGTAGGCCTCGGGCGGGCGAACCTCCTGCGGTCGGCAGGCGGTGAGGGTGAGCAGGCTGAGAGGCAGAACGAGCAGAGCAGCGGCGCGCATGGGGTTTAGGCTAATGCAACGCGATGAGGAGCAGCTAAAGCAAGCCTCTGAGAGCAAACTGAGTTTGTGATAAGCCCACCTTGCTGCTGCTGTATATGGACGTTATCTTAAGTCCTCACAGCAACATCAAAGCCGACATCTGTCGGCAGTCATCTGTCTTTCACCCCACTCAATTTTTGTCTCGACACTTCCCGTGGGTATACGAAGTAGAGCTGTGAAGGAGACCCTATGAAGCGATCCCCTGCCTTTGCGTTCCTGGCGTTAACAGGAGCCCTGCTCAGTGCCTGCACGCCAAGCCCGGCCCCCGATGTCACCAAGCCGACGGTGGCCCTGAGCGCCGCGCCCAGCCCCGTTACGACTGCAGGCCAGGTCACGCTCACGGCGACCGCTGCGGACGATGTTGGGGTTGCATCTGTCTCCTTCTATAAGGGAACCACCCTGATCTCAACGGACACCACGGCACCTTTCACGGCCACAGATAATGTGACCAGCGCCCAGAACGGCAATGTCACCTACCGCGCTGTCGCCACAGACGCCGCTGGAAACCAGGCCGAAGCCACGGCGACCGTCACGGTGAACATTGATGTGACGGCCCCCACCGTCACGGTGACTGCAGCCCCCAACCCCTTGGTGAAGGCGGGCGTCGTGACTTTCACGGCGGCAGCCACCGACAACGTTGGGGTCACCAAAGTGGACTTCTTCGACAATGGGGTGCTGGTGGCCACGGACACCACGGCGCCCTTCTCTGCGGTCAAGGCGTATGCCTTCGCGGACAACGGTGCCCATACGATCACGGCCACGGCGTACGACGCCATGAACAACAAGACCACGGCCACGACGACCCTCAATGTGGCCATTGCCGATGCCAATGAGCCCAACGACAGTGTGGCAGCCGCCACCCCACTGGTTCTGGGAACACCGATCAAGGGGGCCATCGCTGCCCAGCCGCGCGATATGGATTACTTCAAATTTGAGGCCAAGGCTGGGGACATGCTGAAGCTGACTGTCAAGTCGACCAGTGTGGATCCCAACAGCACCCTTGACCCCTACGTGATGATCCTGATGCCCGATGGCAAGACGGTTCTTGAGAAGGACGACGACAGTGGGGCTGGGCTGGAGTCTGAAATTCGTTTCAACGTGCCTCAAACCGGCACCTATACCGTGGTGATCACCAGTTTCGACATCTATAACGATGAGCAGATCACCGATGACCGCGCGACCAATACCTATCAGGTCGCTCTGACTCGCCGCTGAGCTTATTTTTTCTTCAAGGAGTACACCTGTGAGCAATTCCCTGAAACGGTTTCCCCTCCTGACTATGGCTCTGGTCCTGGCGGCCTGTGGTCAGAACACCCAGCCCGCTGCCCCCATGGCGGGCATCCCAGCAGGCACAATGGGTCACATCTCCTCTGCACCCACCAAATGGTTTGTAGAACTTGAGGGTGACCCGTCGGTCATGAGTGTCCAGAGCGTGGGTGCTCAGCAGGCCAGCTTCCGTGCCCTGGCGGCTGAACGCGGCATTCAGCTGAAGGAGCTGGCTGCATACAGCACTCTGTTCAACGGTTTTAGCGTTGAAGCCAGTAGCGGAGAAATCAACCGGGTGACGCGGATGCCTGGTGTGCAGGCCGTATACCCCGTCGAAGAGGTTGAGCGGCCTAAGGTACAGCGTGACTTGATGTCGGTCCTGGTCCCGGACATGATTGGCGCCGTTACTATGACGGGCGCTGATTTTGCCCAGAATGAACTTGGACTCACTGGTCGCGGTATTAAGGTCGCTGTCATGGACAGCGGCATTGATGTGGATCATCCCGCTTTTGCTGGTCGGATCACCGCCGGGTATGACTTCGTCGGTGACGCCTTCGGCAGTGATGGTAATCGTACGCCTGCACCTGATGAAAATCCCGATGACTGCGGCGGTCACGGTACACACGTTGCTGGGATTGTCGGTGGCAATGACGCTTCAAGAGGCTTTAAGGGTGTAGCCCCTGAAGTCAGCTTCGGCGCGTATAAGGTCTTTGGATGTGATGGCAGTACGGATGCAGACATCATGCTGCAGGCTATGGAGCGTGCATACAACGATGGCATGCACATCCTGAACATGAGTATCGGCGCGGCCTTCCAGTGGCCACAGTACCCCACAGCCAAAGCGGCCAGCCGACTGGTAAAGCGTGGGATGGTGGTGAGTGTCTCAGCTGGCAACAGCGGAACCAGTGGTCAGTACGCGACCGGCGCGCCCAGCCTCGGTGAGAACGTCATGGCGGTGGCCTCTGTCGACAACATCAAGCTGGAGCTGCGCAACTTCACCATCACGCCAGACGGAAGCAAAATTGGCTATCAGCCTGCCACAGGTGCGCCGGCAGCGCCCAGCGGTCTGAGCCTGCCGATTACCAAGGCGCCGGGCAGTACCATCACCACCGCCAATGACGGTTGTTCGGTCAACGGGGCCAGCCCTTACGCCGCCAATAGTCTCGCTGGAAAGGCCGTTCTGATTCGTCGCGGCACCTGTAGCTTCCGCGAGAAAACACTCAACGCGCAGCGTGCTGGTGCCCGCGCAGTCATCCTGTACAACAACACCTCTGGCTTTATTAGCCCCACCGTGGCACCCAGCCTGGCCAACGACAATGAAGTGGTCGAAATTCCAGTGGTGTCCATTCTGCAGGCTGATGGTCAGAAGATTGATGCACTGATTGCCAACGGCACCACTGCGACATTTAACGCCGAGACCAGCCTGTTCAATAATCCTGTTGGCAACACGCTCAGCAGCTTCTCTTCTTACGGGATGTCGCCCGATCTGGAATTGAAGCCGGACCTGAGTGCTCCAGGGGGCCTCATTAAGAGCACCTACCCACTTTCTGTGGAGGCCACAGGTTACGCGGTCTTGAGCGGCACCAGTATGGCCGCGCCACATGTGGCGGGTGTGGCGGCCCTGATGCTACAGGCCTACCCCGGAATCCAGGCCAAGGACATGCGCACTCGCCTGATGAACACCAGCTCTCTGCGTTATTTCCGTAACGCCAGCGGTACGCTTTTCCCCTTCCCTGACTATGTGCAGCGCCAGGGCGCGGGCATGGTGGATGTTGTCAATGCCTATAACAGCACTGTTAGCGTGACCCCCAGCAAGATCAGCCTGGGTGAAAGCGAAACCTTCGCCAGCCGCAGTAAGGTGCTTGTGCTGAAAAATACCGGGCCGCGCCGCGAGGTTTACAATGTGACGCACACGCCCGCCCTGACTGTTGCAGGTACCACGCTGGCGCCTACGCCCAACACGGCAGCCGCCACTGTAACTGTCAATGGACAGAGTGTGAATGCAGCAGAGATTGAAGTGGTAGTGCCGCCCTTCGGCGAGGTGGAACTGAACGTGGAGATCACGCCACCTGCCAGTGCGCCTGACAAGGCACAGTACGGCGGATACGTGTTCATGCGCAATGCCAACGGCAGCACGTTGAATGTGCCGTACTCTGGTTTCAAAGGTGATTACCAGAGTATCAAGGTGCTGGGCAATGCCACCGTTGGAGGGACCAGCTACGATTTCCCGGTGCTGTTCGACTCTAAAGAGGGAGTGTTCTTCGCTGAGGGTGAAGCGCTAACGGCGCTGCCAGATTACACGTTTGCTGACGGAGATCGGCCCCAGGTTCTGGCTCACTTCGCACACCAGGCTCGTCGTGTGACATTTGAGCTTCTGGATGGCAACGGTGCTGCAATAGACGTGATTCGCGTTGACCAGTATGTTGGTCGTAATGCCACAAATATTTACACCGATGCCAATAGCGATGCGTTTGACTCTTACACTTGGGATGGCAAATTCAGTGACGGCAAGGTTGCGCCTAATGGCGTGTATCAACTCCGTCTCCGTGTGCTGAAAGCGCTGGGCGACGAGTCCAATCCCAACCATACTGAGGTTTACATGAGTCAGCGTTTCGCTGTCGTTCGATAATCCGCCTTATTGACCCAGGGCCGCAGTTGCGGCCCTGGGTCTTCTTTAATTGATATTTCACATAGAGGGAAAGCCGTCAACAATATCGGGTCCGCTTCTAATGCCAGAGCATCTTAAGAAAGGCACGGTGGCTGCGTTTTTCTCCTGGTTGCTCTGCTTATCCCTCGCTGGCGGCTTACTCAGGAGTTGCACCTGCATAACAGCAGGAGAGCGCTCCCAGCCGGGAGACTCTGGGAGTGTCTACGTCACAGATTCCGGGGGAGCGCGTTCGCATTCTGGCAGATGCATTTCTGGCCAT